>CAJMOL010000030.1 GCA_905215095.1 uncultured bacterium
CGTCGAACGTTACGTTGCTGCCTTCGAGCGTCAGCCTGCCATACTCAAACCGGTCGACCTCCACCGTTGCCGAATCGTTTCGTCTGTAGGCCTTTCCCTTGCTTCGATAGGGTTTGTCCTGCCCCTCATAAACCGTAAGGATTACGATCCCGTGTTTCTCATCGGGCTCAAGCGAATAACGGGGTGCGGGATCAAGACTGTCGTTAATCATGTTCTCGATGCGCAGGCATTCTGCAACCGGATCCGCAAGGCCGACAGCCACACCCTCGTCATCAACGCCAAACTCAATCTTGCCCGTCCCGTAGTTTGCATAGGCGCTCACCGTTTTAAGAAACGTCGGCGTAACGCTTTCCTTGTATTCGACTGTAGGGCTCTCTCTAACAACCATATGCACAACCCCCTCGTTTCGTACCATTCATAACCGTATTATAAGACGAAAACCGTTTGCGTACTGATTTATAGAAGACGCAAACGGTTTTCGTCTTGATTTGCGTACGGAATTAAGACGCATAATTTCGCTTTCGTATGGCTCAATACCGGACGCAGACTGTTTTCGTCTGTCAATACGTCTGCAATCCAAACGAAAAGAGCCCCGAGCTCGTATGAACTCGGGGCTCTTTGTGCCGCACATCTATGAGAGAAGAAATTCGATGCGTACGGACGCTACTCCATGAAGCCGCCCTGGGATGGCGGCAACCTCGTCAATGGGGTCAGGTTTACATGCATCAGCTTAGTGCAAAGTAACCTGGCCCCATGCACTAAGAGATTGGCTAGAGCTCGCAGGCAACCTTGTAGCCATCGCCGCTGGCGTCGCGAATGTTGCCGCACTTGTTGGCGTCACCCAACACGTGGACGGCAACACCGGCAGCGGCAAGGTCGTCGGCCAACTTGGTATTGGGACGATAGCCCATGGCAAGCACCAGCGTATCGGCACCGGTGATGGTGTGGACCTCGCCGTCCTTTTCGTAGCTGATAGTGTCCTCGGTAATCTCGGTCACCTTGGCCTCGGTCAGCACATGGACGCCCTTGGAGAGCATGCGCGTGATGAGCACCGCGCGACCGGCGCCGCCCTCGTTGGCGGCGAGCGTCTTGGTCATCTCGATGACGGTGACATCGCGATTGGCCGGCGACAGGTCGTTGACCAACGGGGCCAGGTAATCGGCCGTCTCGCAGCCAACGGTGCCGCCGCCCACAATGACGATCTTCTTGCCCGGGAAAGCCTTGCCACCCAGCAGGTCGTCAGCCGTCATAACCTGCTTAAAGCCCTGCATGAAGGCCGGAGCGATGGGCTCGGCGCCATAAGCCAGGACGACCTCGTAGCCCGCGTAGTCACGCTGAATGTCCTCGGCCGAAAGCTCGGTACCAAATACGCACTTCACGCCGACCTCGGCCAGGCGACGGTACTGATACTTGATCACGCGGGTGAGTTCCTGCTTTGCCGGCGGAACGGCTGCGATGCGCATCTCGCCGCCCGGCTCATCCTGCTTATCCACGAGCACCACGTTGTGTCCGCGCTTGGCGGCAATGTAGGCTGCCTCCATGCCCGCAGGACCAGCGCCCACAACCAGTACGTTCTTGGCCTCGGCGGCAGGCTCGTAGCCGGCCTCGTCGCGCTCAACATCGGGGTTGACGGTGCAGGAGATGCGCTTGCCAAACATAATGCCGTTCAGGCAGCGCAGGCAGCCAATGCAGGGGCGGATGTCGTCGGCGTTGCCGGCAGCGGCCTTGTTGCAGAACTCGGCATCGCACAGATTGGCGCGGCCCATCATGCAGATGTCGGCAGCGCCGTCCTCGATCAGCTCCTCGGCGATCCAGGCCTCGTTGATGCGGCCGACGGTGGCGACAGGAATGTTGACGTGCTTTTTGATCTCGCGCGAGCAGGCAGCGTGCGAGGCCTGCTGGGTACCGGCGGCAGGAATCGCGGAACCGCGCTTGATGGTGGTGCCGCCCGACACGTGGATCATGTCGACGCCGGCCTTCTCCAGGCGACGCGAGACGTAGATCATATCGTTGAGGGTCAGACCGCCATCGGTGTACTCATCGCCCGAGATGCGGACGTCGATGATAAAGTCCTTGCCGCAGCGCTCGCGAATCTCGGCGATGACCTCGAGCAGGAAGCGCATGCGGGCATCGAGCGAGCCGCCGTACTCGTCGGTACGCTTGTTGTAGAGCGGAGTCAAAAAGCCGCCGAGCATGCCGTGGGCGTGTGCCGCATGGACTTCAACGCCATCGACGCCAGCCTTCTGCATACGCACGGCAGCGTCGCCAAACTGATGCGTGAGCTCGTGAATCTCATCGACCGTGATAGGACGCGGCGCCTCGCGGGCATAGGACGGGCCCACAAAGGATGGAGCGATCAGGCGCGGCGTGCCCGGAATGTTAAAGGCCATGTAGGCGGGGTGGAAGAGCTGCGGCATGATCTTGCAGCCATACTCGTGGACGGCCGCGGCGAGCTTTTCCCAGCCGGGGATAAACGTGTCGTCGTAGCAGCACATATCACCCGGCAGATAGGTATAGGTAGGCTCGACCGTCACGACCTCGGTGATGATGAGGCCCACGCCGCCCTTGGCACGGGCACGGTAATGATCGACCAAGTCGTCGGTCACATAGCCGTTATCGGCCAGGTTCGTGGACACCGGCGGCATAAAGACGCGGTTCTTAACCTCGGTCGTACCGACCTTGATCGGGCTAAAGAGCATCGGATAGGCGGAGGACTCCATACAGGGTTCCTTTCGTTTGAGCCGCTGGGCGGCAGTTGCTAACGTACTTATCGTATCAGTAACCGCCGCATCCGCGCTCGCTCGCACTCCCGCCCTCAATCCCGACCCTCACAAAAAAGTTGCGGTGGAATACGGAGTAGATGAGGCTTTTGACAGGCAAAACAGTCCGTATTTCACCGCAACTGATGGGCGGGGTGGAATTGAGGGCTCAGATAGTCAGTCACGCCCTCATCCGCCACTCCCTCACCTACAGCGCGCCGTCCAGCATAAGGTTCACCTTGAGCACATTGACCGTAGGCTCGCCGAAGACGCCCAGGAATCGGCCCTTGGTGCACTGGGCGATGATCTCGCGAACCTCGCCTTCGCTCTTGCCCGTGGCCTTCGCCAGGCGCGGTACCTGGTACTCGGCGGCATCGGGGGAGATCTCGGGGTCGAGCCCTGAGCCAGAACACGTCACCAGGTCGACGGGCACAGCGTCCATATCGGCATCGGGGTTGGCGGCGCGGATCTTCTTCACGCGCGTATCCATCAGCTGCCGATACTCCTCACTCGCCGGGGACAGGTTGGACGGGGCACCATACGCCATGAGCTCGCCGTCTTCGCCTTCGACAATTGACACGTTCTGAATACGACCCCACATATGGTCCTCATCCTCGAAGTTCTGGCCGATCAGCTCGGAGCCCACGATCTTGTCGTCGACCGTAATGAGTGAACCGTTCGCCTGATACGGGAACGCAACCTGGGCGATGCCGGTCACGACGAGCGTATAGCCCAGGCCGCAGACAACGGTAAACAGCGCGAACACGCCCAGTGCGCGCGATGCAACACCTTTGAACATACAAACCTCCACTTACATAATGCCGCAGAACGCGAGCAGCATGTCGATGAGCTTGATGAATACGAACGGGGCAACGATGCCGCCCAGACCCCACACGAGCAGGTTGTGGATCAGCAGCTGTCCGGACGGCACCTCGCGGTACTTAACGCCCTTCAGCGCGGCCGGGATCAGCGCGACGATAACGAGCGCGTTATAGATGATGGCCGAAAGAACCGCGGACAGCGGGCTTGCCAGACCGAGGATGTTGAGCGCGCCAAGGCCCGGGTAGATCGGCGAGAACAGGGCCGGGATGATAGCGAAGTACTTCGCCATGTCGTTGGCCACCGAGAAGGTCGTGAGCGAACCGCGGGTCATGAGCAGCTGCTTGCCGATACGCACGACCTCGATGAGCTTGGTGGGGCTGGAGTCGAGGTCAACCATGTTGCCGGCCTCCTTGGCAGCCTGGGTGCCCGTGTTCATGGCCACGGCCACATCCGCCTGCGCCAGCGCCGGCGCGTCGTTGGTGCCGTCGCCGGTCATGGCGACCAGGTGCCCCTCACGCTGGAACTCGCGAATCTTCTCGAGCTTGCCTTCAGGGGTGGCCTCGGCCAGGAAGTCGTCAACGCCGGCCTCGGCGGCGATTGCCGCGGCGGTGAGCGGGTTGTCGCCCGTCACCATGATGGTCTTGATGCCCATCTTGCGCAGGTCGGCGAACTTCTCCTTAACGCCGGACTTGATGATGTCCTTGAGGTACACAACGCCCAGCACGCGGCAGTTCTTGGTCACGACCAGCGGGGTGCCGCCGGCCTTGGCGATGCGCTCGACGGCCTCGTCGCACTCCTGGGAGAACACGCCGCCGGCTGCCTCCACATAGGTGCGCACGGAATCGGCAGCGCCCTTGCGGATCTCATTGCCCTCGTAGTTCACACCGGACATGCGGGTCGCCGCGGTAAAGGGGATGAACTCCATACCCTTATCCTCGAGCGTGCGGCCGCGCAGAGCGAACTGCTCCTTGGCGAGCACGACGATGGAACGGCCTTCGGGGGTCTCGTCGGCCAGCGAGGAAAGCTGGGCGGCATCGGCCAGCTCCGCGGGATCGATGCCGTCGACCGGGATGAACTCGGCGGCTTGGCGGTTACCCAGGGTGATGGTGCCGGTCTTGTCGAGCATGAGGATGTCGACGTCGCCGGCGGCCTCGATGGCGCGGCCGGACATGGCCAGCACGTTGGCCTCGTTCAGACGGCTCATGCCGGCGATGCCGATGGCGGACAGAAGGGCGCCGATGGTAGTGGGAGCCAGGCACACGAGCAGCGCCACGAGCGTAGTCACGGCCGTGGGGTTGTCCATGTCGTTAAGACCGACCGAGAAGCAGGAGTAACAATACAGGGCCAGCGTGACCAGGATAAAGACGATGGAGAGGGCCACCAGGAAGATCTCCAGAGCGATCTCGTTAGGGGTCTTCTTGCGCGCGGCACCCTCGACCATCGCGATCATCTTGTCCAGGAAGCTCTGGCCGGGCTCACTGGAGATCTTGACGATGATCCAGTCGGACAGCACCGTGGTACCGCCGGTAACGGCAGAGCGGTCGCCGCCGGCCTCGCGGACCACGGGGGCGGACTCGCCGGTGATGGCGGACTCGTCAACGGAGGCAGCGCCCTCGATGACGTCGCCATCGCCGGGAATCTGCTCGCCGGCGCGTACGATCACCAGGTCGCCGCGCGTAAGCTCGGTGCCGGGAACGACGGTGAAGTGTTCCTTGTCCTTAACGGACTCGATGCGATGGGCCTCGACATCCTTCTTGGCCGCACGCAGGGAATCGGCCTGAGCCTTACCGCGGCCCTCGGCAAGCGCCTCGGCGAAGTTCGAGAACAGGTCGGTGAGCCACAGGATGACCGCGATGGCGACCACATAGTAGGTGGGCACACCCGCGTCCTGCACACCGAAGATGGAAGCGACGGCCAGGACGGAGGTCATGACGGCGGAAAGCCACACCAGGAACATGACCGGGTTTTGAATCTGGACGCGAGGATCCAGTTTGGCAAACGAGTCGCGGACCGCGCGGCCCATCATGTCTTTTTGCATAGCCATAAATCTGCGCCCTCCTTTACGCAATCATCTGGAAGAACTCGGCAACGGGGCCAAGCGCCAGAGCCGGGAAGAAACTCAGGGCACCGATCAGCAGAACGATGAACACGAGCAGGAATACGAACATGCCGTTGGTGGTAGACAGGGTACCGGCGCTCTCGGCGACCTTGCCCTTCTTGGCCAGCGAGCCGGCGATAGCCAGCGTACCGATGATTGGCATGAAGCGGGCGAACAGCATCTCGAGGCCGAGCATGACGTTGATCCAGGGAATGTTGCAGTTCATGCCTGCAAACGCCGATCCGTTGTTGCCGCCGCATGAGGTGAAGGCATACAGCGCCTCGGAGAAGCCGTGCGCGCCACCATTGTTGAGCTGGTCGGCAAGACCGGGCACCATGCAGGCGATGGCCGAGCACACCAGAATGGCAAACGGAGTTGCCAAGCACAGGACAACTGCCCAGCGCATCTCGCCCGGCTCGATCTTCTTGCCCAGGAACTCGGGCGTGCGGCCAACCATAAGGCCGGCGATAAACACCGTGAGGATGGCGAAGCCGATCATGCCGTACAGGCCGCAGCCCACGCCGCCGAACACCACCTCGCCCAGTGCTATCTGGAGCATCTGGACAAACCCGCCGAGCGGGGTGTAGGAGTCGTGCATGGAGTTAACCGAGCCGTTGGAAGCAGCCGTCGTGAAAGCGGACCAGGTGGAAGAGGAGGCGATGCCAAAGCGGCTCTCCTTGCCCTCCATGTTGCCGCCCGCCTGGCCATCGGTCATCTCGATGTTGACCGCGCCGCCATCTGCCAGCTGCGGCGTACCCATATGCTCGTTAACGGCGATGATGCCGGTAAAGACCACGAGCAGGATAAGCATCGCCGCGAAGATGGCCTTGCCCTGCCTGGCATTCTTGACACCGATACCGAAGGCGAAGCAACAGGCGGCCGGGATCAGCAGCAGGCTGGTCATCTCGATGATGTTGGTGAAGGCACTGGGGTTCTCATACGGATGGGCGGAGTTCACGCCGAAGAAGCCGCCGCCGTTGGTGCCGGACTGCTTGATGGCGACCTGAGGAGCCGCGGGACCCTGGGGCAGGAACTGCTCGGTGACCACGCGCGCGCCCTCGACAACCTTGCCGTCGACCTTGACCGTGTCGCCCTCAATCTGGGCGCCGTCGATGACGCTCCAGCCGCCGTCTGCATTAGGCTGGACAGCGACGGGCTCTACGAGCTCAGCCTTCTGAGCCGGCTGGAAGTTGGAGATGACGCCACCAGCAGCCAGGCAGATGCCGAACACGAGGTTCAGCGGGATGAGCACATACAGGACGGTGCGGGTGAGGTCGACCCAGAAGGAACCCAGACCCTGATCCTTGACCTGACGGAAGCCGCGGATCAGCGCGAACATGACCGCGATACCGGTGCCAGCGGAAACGAAGTTCTGCACAGTGAGACCCATGAACTGCACAAGGTAGGACAGGGTGGTCTCACCGGAGTAGGACTGCCAGTTGGTGTTGGTTATGAAGGAAGCAGCCGTATTGAACGACAGGTCCCATGGCACACCCGGCAGGTGCTGGGGATTGCCTGGCAAGAAGGACTGAAGCGCCTGGAGTGCCACAAGAGCCACGAGGCCGATCCCCGAAAAGACCAGCACGCTCGCCAGATAGCGCCTACACCCCATCTGCTCTGCCGCGTCGATGCGAAGCAGACGATAGACGCCACGCTCCACAGGAGCAATCACAGGCGACAGAAACGTATGCTCACCATCCATGATATGGGCCATGAACCGACCGAGCGGAACGGCCAGGACGACGAGTACGGCAAAGTACAAGATGTACTGAATCGCAGCGTCCATAGTTTACGAATCACTCCTCATCAGAATGTAGATGTAATAGATAAGGAGTCCAATGCAGACGACTCCGATGATGGGAATGAGGATGTTCATTCACCGCCCCTTTCACGCGCGGTCCGATGCCTCGGACGCCTGCTCTCGCAAGCGCCTGGGGACAGTAAACGCTTCTAGGGATTAAAGAGGCGTGAGGGCTGGGGCTCACGACCTTAAGATGCCGTAAAGATGCAGGTAGAAAGCACTATTGCTGCTGCAGTGCGCCTATACTCGACCTCGCGAGCATACAGTGGCGTCCTCACCGCGTATGCACGCATGGACAACACTTCAGAAAGGTTACGCTATGCAGCGCGACGCATCGGACACTCGCGTCAATCCAGACCTCATCCTCAAGGCAATTGAGAAAGACGGGGTCGCCGATGACACTCGAACCAGCCGGGGACACCTCAAAATTTTCTTTGGCTACGCTGCTGGCACAGGCAAAACCTATGCGATGCTTCAAGCCGCCCACGCCGCCAAGCGGCGAGGTGTCGACGTCGTCGCGGGATACATCGAGCCGCACGAACGTCCGGCAACTGCCCATCTTGCACAAGGGCTTGAGAACGTGCCCTGTAAACTCATCGAGCACAACGGCATTGCGCTCAGCGAGTTCGATCTAGATGCGGCTATCGAACGCGCCCCTCAGCTCATCCTTGTCGACGAGCTCGCCCATACGAATGCGCCGGGGTCTCGCCACGACAAACGCTATCAAGACGTCGAGGAACTTCTACATGCGGGCATCGACGTCTATACGACCGTGAACGTTCAGCATATCGAGAGCCTAAACGACATGGTTGCATCCATCACCGGCGTTGTCGTGAGCGAACGAATCCCCGACCGTATCTTCGATGATGCCGACCAGGTCGAGCTCGTCGACATAGAGCCCGAAGACCTACTTGAGCGCCTTCGCGCCGGCCTCGTCTACCGTCCCGCACAAGCCGACCGAGCGCAACAGCATTTTTTTACCGTCGAGAACCTCACCGCACTCCGAGAAATCGCGCTGCGCCGCTGCGCCGATCGCACCGGCCGCCTCACAGACGCCGCACGCGTGCTGGGAAACCGTGACTACTACACCAGGGAGCGTATCTTAGTCTGCGTCTCCCCGGCGCCGACCAATCCCCGCATCGTCCGTGCCGCCGCACGCATGGCGAAAGCGTTTCGCAGCGAGCTCGTCGCCCTGTTCGTAGAGAGCCCGCGCACGCAAGCCATGAGCGATGATGAGCGCGCCAAGCTTGCAGCCAATATCGCCCTAGCCGAGCAGCTCGGAGCGCATATGGAAACCGTCTATGGCGACGACATCGCGTTTCAGATCTCCGAGTTCGCGCGCCTGTCGGGTATTTCGAAGATCGTCATGGGGCGCACGGGCGAGCACAGCAGCGTCCGTCAGGCTCTCTTCGGCCGCAAATCTCTCGTAGAACAGCTCATAACATTCGCCCCGAACCTCGACATTTACATCATTCCAGACCAGTCGACTCCGCCCTCCCGGCCCAAAGGACGCCGCCGTGCGCTCGCCCCGCAGCCGCCCAGCAGCCGAGACGTGCTTCGCACGCTGGCCCTCTCTCTTGTCGCCACGGCGATCGGCACGGCTTTCCGCCATCTGGGATTTGCCGATTCCAGCATCATATCCCTCTATATCTTCACGGCCCTGCTGACCGCCGTCACCACGACGGGGCGTATCTGCACGATCGTATCGAGCGTGCTCTCTGTAGTGCTTTACAACTTCTGCTTCGTCACGCCTCTGTTTTCGCTCGCCAGCTATGACCGAAGCTATCTGGTCACGTTCGGCATCATGTTCGCTACCGCTATGGTCGCCGGCGAGTTAACTGCGCGCATCGCCGACAACGCCCGTACATCCGCCGAGAACGCATTCAAAACGCGCGTACTCCTCGAAACGAACCAGCTCTTGCAGCAAGCCCATAGCGCGGAGGAGTGCGCCCGCGTCGCCATGAACCAACTCGTCAAACTGCTAAAACTCGACGTGGTCTTCTACCCCGCCGAACACGGCACGCTCGGCAAGGCGCTCTATGAGTCCGCTGGCACCGAAAACCGATCCGCGTCGCTGTTCACCGACTACGAGCGCGCCGTTGCAACCTGGACCTACACCAACAACAAGCGCGCAGGCGCAAGCACGCGGACCCTGCCTGAGGCGCGCTGTCTCTACCTCGCGGTTCGCACCGGCGACAAGGTATTCGGTGTCATCGGCATCGACCTGGAGGGGCGCGAGATCGAAGCCTTCGAGCATTCGATCGTCCTATCTATCGTGGGTGAATGCGCCTTGGCGCTCGAAAGCGACCGGGCGGCGCAAGAGCGCGAAGAGGCTGCAGTCTTGGCGAAAAACGAGCAGCTGCGCGCCAACCTTTTGCGCTCCATCGGCCACGATTTGAGGACACCCCTCACGGCTATATCCGGATCTGCGGCAATCCTTCGGAAGAGCGACGAGAAGCTCAGCCTCGAACAACGCTGCGATCTTGCCGATGCCATCTACGACGACTCCCTCTGGCTTATCGATACCGTGGAGAACCTCCTCGCCATCACACGCGTCGAGGACGGCACCATTCGCCTCAACTTAACATCCGAGCTTATCGACGAGGTCATCGAGGCCGCCCTCAGCCATGTCGCCCAAGCATCGCATGGACGCGCCGTCACCATCGAGCACACTGACGACATCCTGCTGGTACGCATCGACGTCCATCTCATCATGCAGGTGCTTACGAATCTCATCATGAACGCCTTCAAATACACGCCCGAGGACTCGACTGTCACCATCAGCGCACGTCGCGAGGGTGCGTTCGTCGTGGTGGACGTCGCAGACGATGGGCCGGGTGTGGCAGACTGCGACAAGCCTCATATCTTTGAGCGCTTCTTCACCTCAAGCAATACGCGGCCCGTGGATTCGCGTCGAAGCATCGGCCTTGGCCTGTCGCTCTGCCGCTCCATCGTGGAGGCGCATGGCGGCGTCATCGAAGTTCGCGACAACCACCCCCATGGGGCCGTCTTCCGTTTTACCCTGCCCGCCGAGGAGATTGAGATTCATGAATAATGCCGCTAAGCCACGCATCCTCCTGGTCGAAGATGACCCGACCGTTCAAAACCTCGTTTCGACCGCGCTTGACCTCCACGGCTATGTCGTGAGCAAGGTTTGCAACGGCCAGGCCGCCATCATGGATGCGGTGTCGCACGGCCCCAGCCTCATCATGCTCGACCTCGGCCTTCCCGACATTGACGGTATCGAGGTCATCACGAAGACCCGAAGCTGGTCGGCAGTCCCCATTATCGTCATTTCGGCGCGCACCGAAGATTCCGACAAGATTGCAGCACTTGACGCGGGGGCAGACGACTACCTCACCAAGCCCTTTTCTGTGGATGAGTTGCTCGCGCGCGTCCGTGCGAATTTGAGGCGCTCCTCGATGGCGTCGAGCGAGTCGACAGAAGCGAGCACG
>CAJMOL010000031.1 GCA_905215095.1 uncultured bacterium
TCTACGAGCACACCATCGTGTGCTACTCGTATTCCAAGTCGCTGTCGCTGCCGGGCGAGCGCGTGGGTTGGATTTTGGTTCCCAACACCAATCCGCAGGCTGCGCGTCTGATGCCGGCTGTTGCGGGTGCCGCCCGTACGCTGGGCTTCGTGTGCGCGCCGGCGCTCTTCCAGCGCGTAATTATCGACTGCATCGATGAGCCGAGTGACGTTGAGGCCTATGCACGCAACCGCACCGCGCTTACCGATGCACTAGCGGAGTACGGCTACACCTATGTTGAGCCGGATGGTGCATTCTACCTGTGGGTGAAGGCGCTGGAGCCCGATGCGAACGCTTTCTGCGAGCGCGCGAAGAAGTATGAGCTGCTCGCGGTGCCCTCGGACAGTTTTGGTATGCCGGGCTGGTTCCGCTTGGGCTACTGTGTGAGCTACAAGACTATTGTTAACTCACTGCCCGCCTGGAAGCAGCTGGCCGACGAGTATCGTTAAAAGTAAAGCGCTCTGCTTACAATGTTTTACGTGAAACGGGGTTTGGTTTAAAGCCAGACCCCGTTGTCTGTGCCGTTGTGTGGTTGGGATGAAGCAGTTTTACGACTGCCGAAAGCTATGCGTACAATGAATATAAGCGACGGCCGTGCCAGATAAGGAGACCTGATGCCCTACCTGCTTTCTTGTGACATTCATACCCATACGATGTTCTCTGCGCATGCATATTCGACCATTGAGGAGAAT
This sequence comes from uncultured bacterium, assembly GCA_905215095.1. GTDB lineage: Bacteria > Actinomycetota > Coriobacteriia > Coriobacteriales > Coriobacteriaceae > Collinsella. The sequence continues at coordinate 732 of CAJMOL010000031.1, forward strand.
GTGTACTGGGCGGCAGAGCGTGGCCTGCAGGTGCTCGGATCTGCCGACCATCTGAGCTCTATGGTTACGGCTTGCCCCAATGACCTGCGCAGTTACCAGTTTTTTATTAACCAGGATATCTGGCCGCGCATTTGGAGCGGCGTGCTGGTGCTGCGTGGTGCCGAGGCCGATATCGTTTCGCTGGACGGAAGCCTGTTTGGCGAGGACACTCCTGTCACGCTCGATATTGCCGGCGATTCGTACAGCCGTCAGCATTCACTGTTCGATTTGGTTACGCGTAATTTGGATTATTTGGTTGCAAGCGTGCATAATCCGCAGATTGCTGAGGGCGCGACGCTGGCCCAGACGACCGAGATGTATATCAATGCCCTGGAGCACCCCAAGGTGTTCATGCTTGGGCATACGGGTCGTTCGGGCGTGCCGTTCGATATCGATGAGGTGCTGCTGGCGGCCAAGGCCAAGCACAAGATCATTGAGATCAATAACCATAGTCTTGAGCACGGTGCCGACACTGAGCATTGGGCCGTATGCCGCAAGATTGCCGAGCGCTGCGCCGAGCTGGGCGTGGGTATTGGTGTGTCGACCGATGCCCACATTGGTATGGCCATTGGCAAGCTCGAGCACGCCCGCAAGTTGCTCGACGAGATTCACTTCCCGCTGGACCTGATCGTGACGCGCGACCGCGAGACGCTGCTGCGCGAGATGGCGGCAGCCGGCGTATGCGACCTGCGCAAGGGGATGTAACGAGACTCATATGCCCAATGAAAGGGGGCGGTCCAGGCGGGCCGCCCCCTTTCCCGTGCCGGAGAATTAGCGGCGCTCGAGGACCGCGACGGTCTCGGTGTGGTCGGTATGAGGGAACATGTCGACCGGCGTGATCTTGAGCAGGCGATAGCCTCCGTCGAGGAGCTGGTGCAGGTCGCGCTCTTGGGTCACGGGATTGCAGCTGATATAGGTGATGCGGCGCGGCTTAAGTGCGCAGGCGGCCTCAAGAAACTCGGGCGTTGAGCCGGCGCGCGGCGGGTCGATGGAGAGGACGTCGACGCGCTCGTTGTTATCGGCGGCATCTAGGATGTAGTCGGTGGCATCGTCGGCCATAAACCAAGCGCTGCGGGTGAGGCCGTTGAGCTCGGCATTGCGACGTGCGTCGGCAATGCCCGCCGGGTTGCGCTCCACGCCGAGCAGCATAATGCCGACACCTCTGTCCCGGGCATCCTTCGCGGCGCACAGACCGATGGTGCCGCTGCCGCAGTAAGCGTCCATAAGAATGTCACCCTGCTGCAGGTCCATGCCGTCAATCGCGAGCTGATAGAGTAGCTCGGTCTGCTGCGGATTGGTCTGATAGAACGCGGTGGGGGAGATATCGAACTCGCAGCCGAGCAGCTGGTCGCGCATGCACTCGGCGCCATAGACGATACGAGTCTCCTCACCCAAGATGGCGTTACCGGGACGGCCGTTGATATTTTGGGCAACGGTGACGATATGCGGATCGAGCGCCGCGACGGCCTCAAAGAACTCCTGCGCATGCGGTAAGTCACGCTGGGCGGTCACGAGCGTAACCATGACCTGGTCGGTACGCCAACCGCAGCGGACGACGGCATAGCGAAGCAAACCAAGATGCTTGTCCTCGTTAAAGGCGGGAATGCGCAGGCGCTCAGCCTCACGCGCGATGCCGTTGAGAATCTGACGGGCACCCGGCGCCTCGACGGGACATTCGGGAACAGCAACGATTCTGTGCGTGCCACGTTCAAAAAAGCCGCAGCGGACAGCGCCCTCTTTACCGGGGGCAAAGGGAGTGGCGGCCTTATGGCGAAACCCGCGCGGCGCAGGATATTTACCCGGGTCGCCCAGGGTGACGCCCATACCGCGAATGGGGTCGACGCTAATGCCCTCGCGCTCGCATAGAGCAGCAAAAAGCTCCTCCATGGCAGCCTGCTTAGCTGCCAACTGCTTTTTATAAGGACGATTGAGCGTCGTGCACCCACCGCAGGCTTTCATGATGGAACAGGGAGACTTGGGATCCACAGCCTTACGCGCAGACGAAACCTGATCTTTATGCGAGCGCTTGGAGCGAGTCTGAGATGCCTTGTCCTCGCTCCGACGAGGGCTGGGACGCTTGGCCTTAGCCTTGACCTTGGCCGACTTACCCTTCGCATCCAGAGACGACTTGGATTTCTTAGAAGATTTTTTCTCTTCCGACCCCTCAGCCGCCTCGATCAAAGCACGACGAGCCTTACGCTCCGCACGAGATTCTGCCATGAATTAACTCCACTATTAAATAAAAGAAAAGTCCAAAGTAATTGTACCGTGCATTCAACGTGCCCGATTGGAGGGGACGCCTATTTAAGACTTCGAGCACGTTGTCTCCCGGAATGCCGGCAGCCGTCACGGTATTTAATTTGTCGCGAGTTCCGCACGAACAGGAGGCCACTTAATGTGGCCTCCGTCGTGAGCAGGACTGTAGAGCAGCAAATTAAATACCGTGACGGCTGCCGGCATTCCGGGTGCACCAACCTTGTGCTCTATCACGCTAAAGTGTATGATTCTGAACGTTACATGACTCACTTTACTTAACTAAAGTGCCACCAAGGGGGAATACCATGAATACCGATATGTCTCGTCGTCAGTTTGTTGGTCTAGCCGGCTCGTTTGCCACGGTGCTCGGCCTTGGTCTTGTCGGCTGCGGCGGTGGTGCCGGCAAGGGCTCTGCTGCCGGATCTACCGCGGCCAAGGATGTAAAGGGCGCTGCGGAGTCCAAGAAGCTCGTGGTGGGCTTTGATAAGTCCTATCCTCCGTACGGCTTTGTGGGCGACGACGGCGAGTACACCGGCTTTGATCTCGATCTGGCCAAGGCTGTTGCCGATAAGCAGGGCTGGGAGGTCAAATACGAGGCCATCGACTGGGACGCCAAGGATACGCTGCTTAACTCGGGCGCCATCAACTGCATCTGGAACGGCTTTACCATGGAGGGCCGCGAGGACGACTACACGTTCTCCGAGCCGTATATGCTCAACGAGCAGGTGCTGGTGGTAAAGAAGGATGCGGGCATCAAGAGCTGGGATGATCTTGCTGGAAAGACCGTGATTACCCAGACCGATTCCGCTGCGCAGGATGTGCTCGAGGGTGACCAGAAGGATCTGGCGGCGACGTTTGCCACGCTCGACACGATCGGCGAGTACAATACGGCCTTTATGCAGCTCGAGAGCGGCGCGGTCGATGCCGTGGCTTGCGACCTTTCGATTGCCCAGTACCAGCTTGCCGCCAAGCCCGATGCCTATACACAGCTTGATGAGCCGCTGTCCAGCGAGCACTACGCCGTCGGCTTTAAGAAGGGCGACACCAAGTCGGCCGACGCCGTGACCGAGTCGCTCAAGGCGCTCTACGAGGACGGCACGGTCAAGGACCTGTGCGACAAGTATTCAAGCTACGGTCTATCCTTCGACAACTGGGTTTTGAAATAGCCACAGCACCCAACCTTGCGGCTCCAACCCTCCTCGCGTACCAAAGTACGCTTCGTCGGGCTTGTCGCTCGCAATCTTGGGCACTGTGCCTATTTCAATTAACACCTGCTGTTCTGTTACTGTGAAAGAGAGCTTGGGTTGTCTATTCAGGTCATGATGCAGATGCTTGGCCAGGGATTCTTGGTCAGCTTGCAGCTGTTTGTGTTGACGCTGCTCGGGTCGATTCCGCTGGGAATCCCCGTGGCGTTTATGCGCATGAGCAAAATCGCGCCGCTTCGCTGGATTGCGCGCATCTATATCTCGGTTATGCGCGGCACGCCGCTCATGCTGCAGATGTTTGCCATCTACTTTGCCCCGTACTACGTGTTCGGCATCTCGCTCACGCCCGATTCCAAGTGGACGGCGTGCGTTGTGGCGTTCATCATCAACTACGCCGGCTACTTTGCCGAGATCTATCGCTCGGGCCTGCAGTCCATTCCGCGCGGTCAATACGAGGCAGCCGAGGTGCTGGGCTATTCGCGCATGCAGACGTTTCTGTATATCGTGATGCCGCAGGTCGCCAAGCGTATTCTGCCGGCGATGGGCAACGAGATCATCACGCTGGTCAAGGACACGTCGCTGGCGTTTGCCATCGGCGTGGGGGAGATGTTCTCGACGGCCAAGGCGCTGGTCGCCTCGCAGGTGAGCATGGTGCCGTTTGCGATCGCGGCGCTGATCTACTGGATCTTTAACTTTGTGGTCGAGATGCTGCTGGGCGCCGCCGAAAAGAAGCTGGACTATTATCATGACTAACTCAGTGATGAAAATCGAAAGCGCGCGTAAGGCGTTTGGCGGCAATGAGGTGCTCAAGGATATCTCGCTTGAGGTGAAGCGTGGCGAGGTCATGGCGATTATCGGGCCTTCGGGTGGCGGCAAGTCCACGCTGCTGCGGTGTGCCACGCTGCTCGAGACACTCGACGGAGGCTCACTCTCGTTTGGCGACCTTGCCGTTGCGACGGACGCGGGGTCGGGTGCGGTATATGCGAAAGGCGACGTGCCCAAGCAAGCGCGCTCGCGATTTGGTCTGGTGTTTCAGAACTACAATCTGTTTCCGCACTATACGGTGATGAAAAGCATCACCGATGCTCCGATTCGCGTGCTCAAGCGCCCGCGCGAGCAGGCCGAAGCACGCGCGCGTGAGCTGATCGCGCAGATGGGGCTTACAGGCAACGAGAACAAGGTGCCGTGTGAGCTTTCGGGCGGTCAGCAGCAGCGCGTGAGTATTGCCCGCGCCCTGGCGCTCGATCCGGAAATCTTATTCTTTGACGAGCCGACCTCGGCGCTCGACCCCGAGCTGACGGCCGAGGTGCTGCATGTCATTAAGGACCTCGCTGCGCAGAACATGACGATGGTGATTGTGACCCACGCAATGCAGTTTGCGCGCGATGTTGCCGACCGCGTGGTCTTTATGGATGGCGGCCGCATTGTCGAGGAGGGTCCTGCCGAGCAGGTCATCGACCATCCGCGTGAACAGCGCACCCGTGAGTTCTTGAGCCGTATCGAGGGCTAGGCTCAGCTATGTATTGAGAAAAAGCCGCCGCAGGTCTTATGGTCTGTGGCGGCTTCTATTTGTATCGACGGGGTTTAATAATCGCCTGGCGTGCTCGTCCTGTCCTCTCGCCGCCTGTATTCACACGTGCGCCGAAAGGTGTGCATGGACAGTCACCCGTGAGGGTAGGGTGGTGGCATAGGACATTTGGAGGGTGAGTCGGCTCGGCTGCCGACCATGCTGCTCCCGGGATGGCACCGACCGCGAACTCTCCCCGTTGGCGTCGCGCATTGCGCGCGGCCCTGCAAGGAGGTCATCATGGGTGCTCCCAAGACCGGTAACGTAAGGAACGTGGTGCTCGTAGGCCAAGGCGGGGTGGGCAAGACTTCACTCGCCGAGGCCATGCTCCACCTTTCCGGCAAGACCGCCCGCCTGGGCGGCCACGACGGCACCAAGCCCACGCTCGACTATGACCCCGAAGAGGTCAAGCGTGCGTTTTCCATCTCGACGACCATTGCGCCGATCGACTGGAAGGGCGCGCGCATCAATGTGCTCGATGCCCCGTGCTACCCCGATTTTATCGGCGACGCCTTTGCCGCGATGAGCGTTTGCGAGACGGCTCTGTTTGTGGTCGATGCCGAGGCCGGCCCGCAGCCTACGACGGTTAAGCTCTGGTATGCCGCCGAGGACCTGCGCCTGGCGCGTGCGGTGTTCGTAAACCGCCTGTCGCGCTCCGAGGCCAGCTTTGCGACCACGATGGACCTGCTGCAAGAGCGCTTTGGCACGCGCCTGGGCGCCGTGACCCTTCCCTGGGGCGAGGGCGAGGACTTTGATGGCATCATCGACCTGGTGCGCATGAAGGCGCGCCATTGCAACGGCACCGAAGCCGTTGAGTCGGAGATTCCCGAGGAGTATCGTGCCCAGGCCGAGGAGGCCCATGACCATCTGTGCGAGCTGGTGGCCGAGGCTGACGACGAGCTGATGATGAAGTACTTGGAAGGCGAGGAGACGCTGACGCAGGAGGAGCTTGAAGGCCTGCTGTCGAAGGCGATTGCCGAGCGCATCTTTGTGCCGGTCTTTGCGGGCGATTGCATTAAGGAGCAGGGCGTCAACTCGCTGATGGATGACATCGCGACGTACTTCCCGGCGCCGACGGACTACGGCGAGATGCCGCTCATCGACGGCGATTCGCTCAAGATCTCGAGTGACGATGACCGCCCGGTGGCGTTTGTGTTTAAGACCCTGGCCGATCCGCAGCAGGGTCGCATCAGCTTTATCAAGGTGCTGACGGGCACGCTTGAGCCGGGCCTTGAGCTGATCAACGCGCGTACCCGCAAGAGCGATCGTCTGGCTCACCTGTATGTGATGTGCGGCCGCGACATGACCGAGGTCGGTCACGCCTATGCCGGTGACATCATCGTGGTGCCCAAGCTGGCTGCCGAGACGGGCGATACGCTCTCCATTACCGGTAAGGTCGAGGCTGCGGCGTTTAAGTTCCCCAACTCTCAGTACCGCATCGCCATCGAGGCCGAGAATCGCGGGGACGAAGAGAAGCTCTACACGTTTATCGAGAAGGCCTGCAAGGCCGATCCGACTATGAGCATCGACCGCGACGAGGAGACGGGCCAGACTATCATCTCCGCCGTGGGTGAGGCGCAGGTTTCGGTGCTGCTCAACCGTCTGGAGGACCGCACCAAGGTCGCTGCCAAGAGCGTGCCGATCCGCATCCCGTATCGCGAGACCATCCGCCGCACGGCAAGCGCCCAGGGCCGCCACAAGAAGCAGACCGGTGGTGCCGGTCAGTATGGCGACTGCTGGCTGCGCGTTGAGCCGCTTATTGGGCCCGACGGCACGAGCGACGGCTACGAGTTTGTGGATGAGGTCGTGGGCGGCCGCATTCCGCGCTCGCTGATCCCCGCCGTGGACAAGGGTGTCCAGGAGACCATGAAGGACGGCATCATTGCCGGCTACCCGCTCACGGGCATTCGCGTGGCTGTGTACGACGGCTCGTATCACAGCGTCGACTCCAACGAGATGGCGTTCCGCGCGGCGGCTCGCATCGGCCTGCGCAAGGCATGCGCCGATGCCGACCCGGTGGTGCTGGAGCCCATCGAGGAAATCACGGTGACTATTCCCGAGAGCTACGCCGGCGCCGTGATGGGTGACATCTCGGCATCGCGCGGTCGCGTGACGGGCATGGAGACCGATGAACGCGGCGACACCGTGGTCATCGCCCAGGCACCTCTCGCCGAGCTGACGGATTACTCGACGCGCCTGCGCTCTATCACGCGCGGCACGGGCGACTTTACCATGAAGCCCGCAGGCTATGAGCAGGTGCCTTATGACGTTCAGGCCAAGCTGGTCGAGCGCTATGAGGAGGGTCGCGCCAAGTAGCGTGTGGCGTTGCCTGCAACATATATGCCGATGCAAGGACCGCTCTGGGTAACCCAGGGCGGTCCTTTTTGATCCCTGGGGGACGGAGGAAAACAGATCATCTTTGGGTTACGGGTGGCGCGGTCGGCACTAGTCTCCGGATGCCTGGTTGCGACCGGTGGCGTAGTCGATCTGCACGTGCGGCTGCAGGTTGTAGCAGTACACGTGGAAGCAGAGGGCCTTGCCGTGGTCCTCGACCGATTGCGCCTCAAGGCGCACACCGCGGCAGACAAGTTCCTCTTCGTTATACATGGGCGTGACGCGGTAGAGCACATGGTTGCCCGTGTCGCGGATGTAGCCGAGAATCTGCTCCTCAAACGGCAGCATGCCCGTTTCGTTGAGATAGCGCGTGCCGGTGAGGAGATTTTTGCGGTTGGCGTTTTCGCCGCAGAGCGACCAGGCGATAAGGTGGCAGCGGTTGTAGAGGCTCTGGCCTGGAATAAAGTCGTAGCGCTGCTGATGCCAACCGGCAGGGTGGATGCGCGAGATATCGCCGCGCTTGCCCTGGCCGAGCGATTCGGGGCCAACGCAGGCGAGTGCCTTGCGGGTGCGGCCCAGGCTATCGAGCTTGGAGAATTTCTTAAAGCAGCCCTCTTCGGTGGCGCGATCGTATTCATCGAGCGTGAACGACGGCATGCCCAACGGGTGCGTGCTGTCGGCGCGAAGGGCAACGTAGGGGTTGCCGGCGTAGTCGGGAATGCTGCTGAGATAAACACCGCGGGCGCGGTTGAGGTCAGGGTTTTCGACTTCGTTGATGGGGGTGGCGGCGCTTTCCGCGGAGGCAGCGTCACCGGCGTCGGTTGCGACGGATTCAGAGCCATCGCCAGAGTCTTGGCTATTTTGAGAGTCCGGGGAGCTCGCTGTTCCCGATTCGAGCCGGGCGACCAAGTCCGCCTCGTCGTCGGTGCGGCTGGGACTCTCGTTTTGCTTCTCGGCCAGAGCTGCCGCCTGCTCATCGCTTTGCGGCGACAACAACTTGGGCGCTCCGTCGAGCGATCCCGTAAACAGCGCAAACCCCAGCACCACGGCGGTGCCGATGGAAAGTACTTGCTTGTAGGTGGACTTGCGCGACATTGAGGCTCCTGGATGGACGGTTGGGAATCTACCAGTCTAGCAGGAGCCGGCAGGGGCCGTTCTGTCGAACAAATACTTAAGATTTGAGACAAACGCTACTGATTCATTTGTCCCGCGGTCTAGATCGAGGTGGAGTCGAGCCAGTTGAGCTTGCACTCGAGAATGCGCTGCTCGCCGGGTTCGCTGCTTCCGTCAAGTAGGGCGAGCAGCATCTCGGCTGCTTCGCGACCTTCTTGGTCGACGGGCTCGATGATGGTGGAGACGGTCGGTGTGGTGAGATTAGTCCAGTCTTCGCAGTTGAGTCCCAAAAGGCCGATTTGCTGCGGAAGCAGATGGGCCATTGGCTGGAGGGCCTTGTAGACACGGGGAAGTGCCCACTGATTTTGCACGAAGATAAGGGTTCGCTTGGCGGGATTGAACTTGAATTTAAAGTATTCGGTGAGCTCGTTGATTGACGGCTTGTTGTGATCGATGGGAATCGCTTTGTAGAGCTGCCCGTTCGCTGCCAGCGCCTCGGCATACCCCTGAAAACGCTCCATGCGGGTGCGCATTTCGGTCATGTTGGCGGCAATGGAAAAGAAATCTTCGTAGCCGGCGTCGAGGAGTGCCTGTGTGGCGTTGTACACGCCGTCGTAAAGGTTGGTTTTGATCCAGCTGGTACCTGGGCTATAGATGGCCGCATCGAAAAAGACGACCGGCTTGCCGGCGCGTCTAATGCGGTCATGCACGGCTTTGAAGTTTGCCGTGGGCTGGATGATAAAGCCATCGACGCCCAGCGAGAGCATCTTGTCGACGTACATGAGCTCGGTCTCGGGGTTAAAGTTGCTCGTGCAAACGACCGTCTGGTAGCCCGCGGGGAGCATGACCTGCTCCATGCCATTGAGAACGAGCCCCGCCCATTTGTTGGTGTTATCCAAAATGATGATGGCAATGACGTGGGTTTGCTTGCCGGTGAGCGTCTGCGCTTGGGCGTTGGGAACGTATCCGAGTTCCTTAATGACGCGCGCGATTTTGTGGCTCTTCGGTGGTTTCTGTGGGAGAGATTCCGGCATAGGCCCAGCTCAGCGGGCGAAAACAACGATCTGGAACTGAAACGGCCCCGGGAGGGGCCGTTTCCGCGTCATCCGCCTATGATTGCTAAGCCAAATTCAGACAACCGAAGAGGTGTGACGCATGAAGAGTCTACTACTTCTCGCCCTCGGTCTGGCCCGCACGGTCGTCCTGGGCGCGCGCATCGAGGCCGAGCGCATCGTCGTGAGCGTCCGGCCCTACAAGCGCGAGCAGCGCCGCTGCCCCGTATGCGGCAGGGCCTGCGACTTCTACGACATGGCGAACCGCGGGGCCCCCAGGCTGTGGAGGGCGATGGACCTGGCGCGCTCGGCCTGCTACCTGGAGTACGCGCCCTGCAGGGTGCGCT
>CAJMOL010000032.1 GCA_905215095.1 uncultured bacterium
TTCGTCAGCTCATTGGCATTGTTGCGGTACTCCGTCGCGGTTTTGTCAAGCTCAGCAGCCGCGTCCTCAAGCCCTGCCTTGAGCTTATCGTTACTCACCTGGCCAGCAAGACTACGGAGCTCATTCGCCGTGGCATCAATCTCGTCGGCACGGTTCTTGAGTGACACTGCACCATCGTTGAGCTGAGACACCGTAAGATTGACATGCTTGTTTGCAGCGTCGAATGCCTTTGCGAGCTCGGTAGAAACGTTATCGAACGAACCTGCGCTCCCATCAATAGCGGCATCGATCGCATCGCTGGCAGACTTGAGCGCTTGCTCGGAATCGGCAATACCGCTCTCGGCATGCTGCATGAGCTGCTTCACCGACTCCTCGGTCGATCCGGACTGTTTGAGCATGCCGCCCGCCGATGTCAGTGAATCGGACGTAGAACTCAAAATGCCCGCAAGCGACGTTGCACTGGCCTGAACGTCCTGCAGGTCCTGGACCGAATCGCCCAGCGTCGAGGACAGATTGGCGATAAAGTTGCTCACCTGGTCGGTGCTCATATAGTCGAGCAGGCTGGACACGGTCTTAAGGCCGATGGTCGTGATGGTCTTGGTAAAGGTCTCGTTGACCTGACTCTGGACGGCGCTCGAACCCTTTTCAGTCACGATCTGCGCGATGGCGTTGGCCTTCTGGTTCTCATAGAACTCGATATCGGCGTGCTTCACCTCGGTCGAGAAAAGCGTCATCATGTCGGCGCTAAACGTTTTAGGGATAACGACGGCAGCGTAGTACGCGCCCGACTTAACGCCCTCAATCGCCTTATCGCGGTCGTTGAGGACGACCCAATCGAAGTTCTCGTTGCCGCGCAGGGTGGAGGTTACGTTTTCGCCCACGTTGACCTCGACGGGAATCAGATCGCTCTCGTAGCCCTCGTCGGTGTTGACCACGGCGATCTTGAGATTGCCGGTGTTGCCATACGGATCCCAGCTTCCGGCGATGTTAAACCACGCGTACAGGCACGGCACGATAATGAGACCCATCACGACAATCAAGCCAATCACGGAGCGAGACACGTTTTGGACATCGCGCTTAAACAGGTGCAGGATGTTTTTCATTTATGCCTCACCTCCTTTGGAGTGCTTGCCAAGCGGGGTGGTGTCCCCGTCGTTTCCGTTTACGTTGTCAACGCCGTCGGCATCATGAGCTTTACGATGCGCACCGGTATGCGGCAGACGGCTCGTGGGCTGTTCGCTGTCCTTGGTGCCCCGCTCGCTGGCGTTGAGACCAAACATGCGACGGGCAGCAGGAATGGCGGCCGTGTGCTCGCGCATCTCGCGACGCAGGTCCTCATCCGAAAGCGCCGAGATGCGCATCTGGGTATTGAGGCTCGCGCGGATGTACTCGATGTTGATAAGCCAGCCACAGATGGCGATAACCGAAATGATCCAGATAACGAGCAGGATGATCTTGCCGTTATTGTCGATATCGAGCACCGTCGAAAGCACAAAGAGCAGAACCTGCACGCCTACCACGGCGGCAAAACCGCCCTTGATGTAGTACGGGTAGCGATGCTCAAACGCCACGGCATGATCGAGCAACTCGCGACGGTACGAATCCGAATCGAGCATGACGCGCATGGCCGTGCGCAGCGAATAGCGCTGGCGCGGCAGGTCGTTGGACTCGCAGATCATGAGCCCCGTCGTGGAAAGCTGTTTATCAAAGAGCAGGTTGAGGTTGAGCAGCAACGGGCGCAGCTGCAGACCGATAAAGAGCGCCACGATCAGGAACACGCCCAGGATGCACAGGTTGAACAGGTAGTTGAACGAATACATGCCACCGACGGTCTCGCGCAGCAGGTTGATGCCATAGGTGAAGGGCAGCAGCGGATGCAGCCATTGGAAGAAGCCGGGCATCATCTCGATGGGATACATGCCCGACGAGCCGGGGATCTGCACAATGACGAGGATGACGCCGATTGCCTTGCCGATATGCTTAAAGGTGGTGGACAGCGCATAGATGATGTTGACGTAAGTGAACGAGATAGCGATGCCGCCCAGCACAAAGAGCAGCGGATTGACGCACTGAACGCCAATGACCAGGTCGCCCACCGTAACGATAATGGCCTGGAACGCACCCAGGATCACCATCAGCAGCCAGCGGCCAAAGTAGCCCTGACGCGCCGTAAAGCTACCGATGCCCTCGCGGTCGACCTCGAGCTTGTAGATAGCGATGAGCACATAGCCGCCTACCCACAGCGCCAGATTGGTGTAGAAGGGCGCGATGCCCGAGCCAAAGCTCTTGACCGGATAGATTGACTTGGACGTCAGCTCAACCGGAGATGCCATGAAATCTGCCACGTCATTGACGTCGACGTCCATGAGGTCGGCTAACTCGCCCATAGACTCAGAGGTCTGCAGCGCCGCAATGTCATTAGCGGCGGTCGCGAGCTTGTCCTGAACCTTGGCAAGGGAGGCATCGGTTTGGGACAGCGTGGTCTTTGCCTGCTTGAGCGTGGCGTCGAGCTGCGCCAGCGTGCCGCGCGCGCTCGCTATCGTGGGGGTCATACCCGATACAATGCCGGTCAAATCGCCCGAAACGGCGGCAAAGGAGTCAAGCGCGCTCGAAGCCTTCGGCAGCGCGTTCTGCCCCAGATCGGTCTGAGCCTGACCGAGGTTAGCCGTACCGGTCTGAATTGCCACGTTGAGTACGTAACTCGCGTTCGAGATTGCCGTAGCGTCTTTTGCCATGGCGCTCGACTGTGCAGAGAGGCCATCCTTGATGCTCTGCAGCTTCTGGTTTTGCTCGCGAAGCGAATTGATGGTCGATGCGATGAGCGCGTCGGCGTCCTCCGACCCCGTTGACGTATCGTTAGCGAGAATCTGCAGGCGCTCGATGACAGCGCTGTTGTGGTCAATCGTCGCCTGAAGGGATTCGAGCGAGTTGTCGATTCGAGTGGTCGTGGACGTAACCGTACCGGTGAGTTTGCCAATCGCGGCGTTCGCAGAAGCCGATGTCTTGCTCAGCACGATGCTGCCCTCCGAAAGTGCCTTGGAGAGCGAGGTGATGGACTTGCCAGCCGTGGTGCGAGCTTCGCCCAGCAGATCATTACCCTGAGCGATTGCCTGCGTTAGCGAAGGCGCCTGTCCCTGCAGACCCGCCAGCGCGGCATCGGCCGAAGCAATCGAGCTGTTTGTCTTGTCGATGGCGGTGTTCATGTCGCCGATGGAATCACGTACTTCGCCCAGGGTATCAGACGCCTCGGACACCGAGCCCGCCAGCGAATCCTGGGTCTGAGTTGCCTTGTCTTTAAGGTCGATGCCAGCATCTTTGGCAATGCCAGCGACGGTCTCGCCCACCGTGGAGACAAACTCCGAGTTGATCTGCTCCTCGATGGTGTTGGCACCGGTATCGGTGACCTTGGGCGCAATGGCGCTCTTCTTCTCATTGACGTAATAGGTGAGCTTGGGCTGATGGTAGTTGCCGTCGAGCATCGAGACGAGATTGTCGGAGAAGTTCTTGGGAATCACGATGGCGGCATAGTATTCGCCACTTTCGACGCCCTCTTTGGCATCTGCCGCCGAATCGACGAAGGTCCAGCCCAGCTGATCGTTCTCCTTGAGCTGATCGACGACCTGGTCGCCCGCGTTGAGCTCGCCCACCAAGTCGTTTTGGGTGCCCCGATCGTTGTTGGCGATGGCAATCTTGATACCCTGGGTGTTTCCGTACGGATCCCAGTTTGCCACGATGTTGTACCAGGCATACAGCGAGGGAATAACGCACACGCCGAGGGTAACCACCAAGGCGACGGGGTTCACAAGTAGTCGCTTAATGTCGCGCTTGAATATCGCAAAGGAGACCTTTGCATCGGATAGTTTGCTGCCGAGACTCACGCTTGGGCCATCCATCCTGTCGTTGAATCAAATCGTACTATCGACAACCATTGTACGTAGGCGCTTTAGCGTCTCAGAGCACAATGGTATTGAGTTTTGCGGGTAGCAATATACTACGAAGACGAATTAACGTACAGTTGTACAGTATCTTAAATTCCCGCAGCTCCCAAAACCACAACCCACACAAATTAGCAATCCGACTAGTCATTGGGGACGTTCTTAAACGACTAGTTAGGCGAGGGGTGTGGATTCCCATTCGCCGGTGGGGTGGGGGATGTCGAAGGTTCGATAACCGCAGTCGTAGGCGTGGGCCTGAGCCTCGCGGATGTTCCAGCAGATGTCGCAGGCGCGGTGTGCGTCCGAGCCAAAAGTGATCGGCACCTCGGCGTGGGCAAAGCAGCGCAAAAGGCCGGTCGTGGGGTAGTAATCGTCGAGCCCCTTGCGCGGTGCGGCTGTCGAGACCTCAACGCGGCGGCCCGTGTCGTGGGCGCACTCGGCCATCTGCTGCCAGAACGGCGCGGGGTCAAAGTCGGGCGCAAAGCCCTCTTTCGAAAAGCGCATGACCAGGTCGGGGTGAGCCATTACATCAAAGTTGAGCGGGCTCTCGCAGGCGCGGCACCAGTCGTCGACGTAGCGCTCCCACACGCCGAGCACGCCAAGGTTTTCCCAAACGTGCAGGTTGGTGCCGTCGTCGATCCAACCGCAGCGCGAATCGGGCGTATCGGGACGAGCAACGTTTTCCGTTCCCGCCGTGCCCGCGGCGCCGGCCATGATATCGCCTGGGTTGCCAATCCAATGCACGCTGCCCAAGCGCACTATGGCACCCGCGGACCAGCGCTCAACCAAAGGCTCGCAACCTTCGTACCAGTCGCATTCAAAGCCATAGACAAGCTCGAGCTCCGGCGCGATCTGCGCGGCGAGCTTGCGGGCGTCCTCAAAGGCCAGGCGATGTGCCGTCAGATCGCCCTCGACAACTTGCACTTCGCAGTTGGCGTCCATGCTGGCGGGCAGGGTGAGATGGTCGGTCGAGACCATAGCGCGGCAGCCGGCCGCAGCAGCGGCGCGAACGTTGTCCTCAAACGAGGCATGGCCATCCGAAAACGAAGTGTGGGTGTGGCAATCGACCAGCGGGCAAGCAGGCATGGCGACTCCTTTGCATTTGGCGAATCCGCTCCATTGTAATGGCGCAGCCTCGGCGCGTCGTGCGCGCGGGGTGCCGAAATCGACTGGAAAGGGTGCGCGGTGCGACCTCGCTTGCTCTCAAAACATGTACGTCAGCCTCCAAAACCGACAAAAAATGACATGTTTGGAGGCTGACGTACACGTTTGGATAGGGGCGAGGGCGGCGACGGACGAAAGTCACGCCTGCGTCACGTCCGATGTGCTAGCGTTTGGTTGAATAAAACGAGCCCGTGCGGAAAGGATTCGGACCGTATGCAACGTGGAAGTACATCTCCGCTGTCCCGCGAGACCGATGCGCCCGAAACCATCGTCAAGCTGGAGTGCGACATCGACGATGCGTCGCCCGAGGTGCTCGCCTATGCCGCCGACCGCTTGCGCGAGGCGGGTGCCCGCGAAGTGCACTGGCTGCCTCTCTACTGCAAAAAAGGTCGTCCCGGCTGGCAGCTGCAGGTAATCTGCGCCCGCGAGGACATTGACCGTCTGCAGATGATCATCTTTTTGGAAACCACGACCAACGGCATCCGCCGCCAGGTTATGGAGCGCGTCTGTCTGCCGCGTCGTTTTGAGCAGGTGGCGACGCCTTGGGGCGAGGTGGCCGTTAAAGTAGCCACCCTGCCCGACGGCAGTGAGCGTGCAGCGTCCGAGTACGAGGACTGCTCCCGCCTCGCTCGCGAGCACAACGTGCCGCTCCAACGCGTGATGCAGGCGGCCCAGAGCGCGGCACTGCGATTTGAATAGCGCGGCCGGCGACATCCCGCGCCCAGTCATATCAACCCCACCCGAAAGGACCACCATGAAATACCTCATCGCTTCCGACATCCACGGCTCGGCATATTGG
Organism: uncultured bacterium; assembly: GCA_905215095.1. Taxonomy (GTDB): domain Bacteria; phylum Actinomycetota; class Coriobacteriia; order Coriobacteriales; family Coriobacteriaceae; genus Collinsella. Next base: position 5,899 of record CAJMOL010000032.1, read on the forward strand.
ACCGAACGCCTCTGCGCCGCCATCGAATCCGAGCAGCCCGACCGCATCGTGCTGCTGGGCGACCTGCTCTACCACGGTCCGCGCAACGACCTGCCGCGCGACTACGCCCCCAAGCGCGTGATTCCGCTGCTCAACGCCCTGGCCGACCGCATCATCGCGGTGCGCGGCAACTGCGACGCCGAGGTCGACCAGATGGTGCTCGACTTCCCCGTCATGGCCGACTACGCCGCGCTGTTCGACGAGACCGGCCGCGAGCTGTTCCTGACACACGGCCACATTTTTGGCGCCGGTATGCACAACAGCGTCGACCAGGCGCCCGCGCTGCCCGAGGGTTCCGCGCTCGTCTACGGTCACACGCACGTCAAGGTCAACGAGGAAAGCGCCGCGCACCCGGGTCTGTGGCTCTTCAACCCCGGCAGCGTGAGCATCCCCAAGGACGGTACGCACAGCTACGGCATCTGCGAGGGCGGAGCGTTTCGTCATGTGATCCTGGAGGAGGACTAACCATGGCAGAGCACATGGCTCAGCAAAATGCCGAGGGCTCGCGTGATCTGTCCACGCTGGTCGATGCGTCGGCCGAGCTGCAGCATCTGGTGCAGACTATCTGGCGCTTGCGTCAGCCCGACGGCTGCCCGTGGGACCGCGAGCAGACGCATCAGAGCATCGGCAAGAACATGATCGAGGAAGCCTACGAGGCGCTCGATTGCATCGAGACCGACGACGCGGCGCATCTGCGCGAGGAGCTCGGCGACGTGCTCATGCAGGTAGTGTTGCATGCGCAGATCGCGGCGGACGCCGGCGAGTTTACGCTGGCCGACGTGGCGCGCGATATTGACGCCAAGCTCATTCGCCGTCATCCGCACGTGTTTGGCGATGCGGATGCCGAGAACTCCGACGAGGTACTCAAGATTTGGGACGAGGTCAAGCTTGCCGAGAAGGCCGCCAAGGACAAGGCCGTGGCGGCAGGCGAGGCCGCGCCCGAGGGTTTGCTCGACGGCGTGCCCACGCATCTGCCGGCGCTGATGCAGGCTCAGAAGGTGTCGCGCAAGGCGGCTGCCGTGGGCTTTGAGTGGGAGACGGTCCAGGATGTGTGGGACGAGGTCGCCGAGGAGCATGCCGAGTTTGAGGCCGAGGCTCCCGGAACGCCCGAGCGCGAAATGGAGTTTGGCGATCTGCTCTTTGCCCTGGTCAACGTCGCGCGCAAGGAGGGTATCGACGCCGAGAGCGCCCTGCGTGCCAGCACAGCAAAGTTCCGCCGCCGCTGGGCCGCGATGGAGCAGATGGCGGCCGATGCCCACGTGGATCTGGCCGAGCTCTCGACCCACGGCCTCAACGACCTGTGGGATGCCGCAAAGGCAGGGGAGTAATACCGCGGGAGCGATGGGACGGACTTGTCCCATCGCTCCCATTATTTTTTTTAAAAAGATTGTATCCCTCGGCTAACTTAGGGCATAATGCAAAAAGTGCGACACGGCTAACTTATGAACCTGCGCGCCGCTGCAGCGTGTAAGCCGCGTCGCCAAGCATTCAACCCGTTTCCAAATGAGAGGGAGACAACATGAGCGATATTTTGGATGTCTACGGTCGCGAGGTGCTCGACAGTCGCGGCAACCCCACCGTCGAGGTCGAGGTCGTGCTCGAGGACGGCAGCTTCGGCCGCGCGATGGTGCCTTCGGGCGCTTCGACCGGCGCCTTTGAGGCATGTGAGCTGCGCGACGGCGACAAGGGCCGCTATCTGGGCAAGGGTGTCTCGCAGGCCGTCGAGCACGTCAACAACGAGTGTGCCGATGTCGTCGTGGGCCTCGACGCCTTCGATCAGCGCGCCGTTGATGCCGCGCTAATCGCCGCCGACGGTACGCCCAACAAAACCAAGCTCGGCGCCAACGCCATTCTGGGCGTGTCGCTGGCCGTTGCCCGCGCCGCAGCCGAGTCGGCGGGCCTGTCGCTGTACCAGTACCTGGGCGGCGTCAACGCTCACCTGCTGCCCACGCCCATGATGAATATCCTCAACGGTGGCGTGCATGCCGACAACAACGTCGACTTCCAGGAGTTCATGATCATGCCGGTGGGCGCCCCGAGCTTTGCCGAGGGCCTGCGCTGGTGCGCCGAGGTCTACCACACCCTCAAGGGCGTGCTGCACGAGGCCGGCCTGGGCGGCGGCGTGGGCGACGAGGGCGGTTTCGCGCCCAACCTCAAGACCAACGCCGAGCCATTCGAGTACATCACCAAGGCCGTCGAGAAGGCCGGCTTTAAGCCCGGTGTCGACTTCATGTACGCAATGGATCCGGCGTCCACCGAGTTCTACAACGCCGAGACCGGTATGTACGAGCTCAAGGGCGAGGGCGTTGAGTATTCGAGCGCTCAGATGGTTGATTACTGGGAGAAGCTCGTCGACACCTATCCCATCATCTCCATCGAGGACGGCATGGCCGAGGAGGACTGGGACGGCTGGGTTGAGCTCACCCGCCGCATTGGCAACAAGGTGCAGCTGGTGGGCGACGACCTGTTCGTCACTAACACCGAGCGCCTCAAGAAGGGCATCGAGCTGGGCGCCGCCAACGCGATTCTGGTCAAGGTCAACCAGATCGGCACGCTCACCGAGTCGCTCGAGGCCATCGAGACCGCCAAGGAGGCCGGTTACGCCTGCATCGTGAGCCACCGCTCCGGCGAGACCGAGGACTCCACGATCGCCGACCTGGTCGTGGGCGTCAACGCCGGCCAGATCAAGTCGGGCGCCCCGTGTCGTAGCGATCGCATCGCCAAGTACAACCAGCTCATCCGTATCGAGGACGAGCTCGAGGGCAGCGCGCGCTACGCCGGCAAGGCCGCGTTCTACAACATTCGCTAAACGGGCGAATTTGGCGAGGGGGAGGCTGACTCGGTTCCGCCTCGCCTTGGCTGGATGCCGCAAAGCGCTATGGGCGCTGGGCCATACGGCTCAGCGCCTTTTTTATGTCGAGCAAGGGCCGCCGAAGGCGGTGCGCGCACTCGTGCTATAACTAAAAGACTTAGCGCAAACAAACCTCAACCGCACAAGGCGCACATGGATCAGATTTACGACAACAGGTACTATTCCGCCGGTTCGCGTGAGCCGTCGCCTCGCCGTGCGCGCACGGTGCAGCTCGGTGGGTCCGCCTACGCCGGCGCCGACCGCTCCATGCAGCGCCCGACAAGTACCTCGCGCCCCAATGCTCAAGTGAATACTTCGACAGATGGACCAGTGCGCCCGGCACGTTCGTCGCATGCGTCGCGTCCCTCGGCCCAGACGCACGACAGGTCGAGCAGACCCTCGAGCCGTCTTTCGGGCTCGGACTTCATGCATTACGCCAACGATAACGCGGTGGTCAAGGCAATCTACGACTTTACCCACGGTCCCCAGCGAGGGCTGTTTGTTGGCATTGTCGTCGCCCTGGCGCTCGTGAGCCTGTACTTCCCCGTGCGCGACCTGTATGTTGCAAAACGCTCGAGCGACATCTTGGCCAAGCAGGTCGAGATTCGCGAGCAATATAACGACGACCTGCAAAAAAGCGTCGACAAGCTGCTCTCGGAGGAGGGTATCAAGGACGCGGCATCCGAGGATCTGGGCCTGGTGATGCCCGGCGAGAAGAGGATTGAAGTGCAGGGCCTGGACGACGATTCGGATGCCTCGCCGAGCAAAAAGTCCTCAAACGCCAAGAAGGCCAGCGAAGTTGCCAAGGAAATCGAAGAAGTCGGTAAGGACGTGCCGTGGTACATCCAGGCGCTCGACATGCTGTTTGGGTTTAACGGTGTCGAGGGCCAGACGGTCGTGTCCAACGGCAAATAGCGCCCGGAGGGGAGCCCGCAATGACAAATTGCAAACGCTATAAGGTGGCCGCGATCGACCTGGGAACGGTGTCGTCGCGACTGGTGTTGGCCCAGGTCGAGGGCGGGGCGATCGTGGAATCGTCCAAGCATACCGAGATTACCGACCTGGGCGAGGGTGTGGACGCGACGGGTCGCTTTTGCGAGGCGGCTGTCGAGCGTGTGCTCGCTGCGTGCCGAATGTTTGTGGACGAGGCTTGTGCCTTTGGGGCCGCGTGCATCTGCACCACCTGCACGAGCGCCGCGCGTGATGCGTCCAACGCAGCATTGCTGCTGGACGGCCTGCGCGGGCTGGAGCTCGAACCACAGGTGATTCCGGGCGAGGTCGAGGCACGCCTGACGTTTTTTGGCGTGGCGCACGACTTTGCCGGCGAGCGCATCATTGTTGCCGATTCGGGTGGCGGATCCACGGAACTCGCGACGGGCGTGTACGCGCCGGAGCGCGGGGTCTTTGCGCTGGAAGGAACGCGCTCGCTGGACATCGGTTGTCGCCGTGTGACGGAGCGGTTTTTCTCGGCGCTGCCGCCTGCGGACGGCGAGCTTGCTGCCGCTGCCTCGTGGGCAGGCGAGCAGTTCGCCGCCTATTTTGAAGGCCTGCCCAGCGACTTTGAGCGTGCAGAGCGCCTGGTCGCGGTGGGTGGCACCGTCACCACACTCGTGGCGCTGGTTCACGAGCTGGAGCCGTATGATTCGAGCTTCGTGCACCTGCGCGAGCTTTCGCTGGAGCAGATCTCGGCCGCCATCGAGCGCATGTCTGTGTTGGACGCGGAAGGCATCGCCGCGTTGCCAGGCGTGCAGCCC
>CAJMOL010000033.1 GCA_905215095.1 uncultured bacterium
TCCAGGCCGCAGGCAAGCTCAACGTGAATTACTCGGGAACCAACATCGTCACTGCCGAATGGATCGAAAGCATCAACGTTTCTCATGGCACTAACGAGAATGCCGAGCTCAATATCCAAGGCGACGAGGGCGGCACGCTTAGCGTGACATCTACTGAGGACGCTATCCTCTCCACGGGTAATATCAACATCGACGGAGCCGGATCCGTCAACGCCACGAGCACTGGGTTTGATGCCATCAATGCCGGAGGTGATCTCGCTATCAAAGGTTCGGGCAACGTCAACGCCACGGGTGCATCGGATGGCATCAGGGCAAACGGCAATATCACGATTGACGACAGCGGAGCCGTCACCGCCAGGGCTACCAAGGACAAGGGTATTGGAGCCGACAAGAACCTCACCATCAAGGGTGGCGGGACGGTCGAGGCAAGCTCAGCCGATGGTGAGGCCCTTTGGAGCGGCGGCAATATCAACATCTCGGACGGCAGCCAGGTCAAGGCAAGCTCCGAGAAAGATGCTGCCGTCGAGGCCAAGGGCAGCCTCGCAGCCACAAACGCCTCCCTCAACGTAAACGGTGTTGAATATGGCGTCTATGCCCACAAGGGCATCACCCTCGATCATGCAAACGTGACGGTCCGTGCAAGTAAAGGCAGATACGGTGGCGCCAACGCCCTCTTCACCTACCAGGACGACATCGTCGTCAAGAACGGCTCCACCGTGGACGCGTTTGCGGAAGGCGAGGTTTCGGCTGCATTCTCCACCAGAAACGATCGACCCAACGAGAAGGGCGGCCACATCTACATCAGCGACTCCGTTGTCAAGGCCATAGCCCGCTATGTCGAGAACGGCGACGGCCCCATCCCCTACAGCGAAAACCAAGATGGCGAGACGAGGCGCGAACCCCAAGGCGAGAACATCGGCATCATCGCCCAGACCAGCGAGGGCGTCACACCCGCAGTCATCTCGATCATCCGCAGCAAGGTAACGGCCGAAGGAGATACAGCGGCAATCTTTGCCCGTGCCATGAGCGCTGACGGCAAGACAATCGGCACCATCAAGATTGAGAACGCCGCCATCCAGACGCCCGAAGGCGGCAAGGTCATTGACTATCGCAAGCTCCGTGACGGCATCTACGAGGCAGGCCAAGCCATCGGCACGGGCGACGCCACGGTCGACTCCCTCTATATCAAAGCAGTCGCCAAAAGTACGACCATCGCACCTCCCGAGGTAGCCAAGTCGGAAGACCCCAAGCCCGACGAGACCAAGCCCGCAGAAAGCAAGCCCGCGGAGTCCAAGCAGAACCCCAAGCCTGAGGGCTCAAAGCCGACCAAGGCCGTTGCGGCTTCAACCACGAAAGCCAAGACTACCGGCGTGCTCGCGGCAACCGGCGACACCTCGGGTGCGGCCATCGTGGCAACCGTCCTTGCGGGAACAGCCGCTATCGCCGCAGGCACCATGGCGAGCCGTAAGCGTTCTTAGACGCCTCTGCGCACATGGCAGCTCCCGCGAAGGCCCCGAGCCCCAGCACCGTTTAACAACGCCACCGCCGAGCTCCCCTCCGGCGGTGGCGTTTTCCATATGCGTCCGCAGGGGATGCACGAGATTGTCTTTGTCTAGCCCAACCGGCATACGCTGGCGTGCGACAATTGGGGCTGCCGATATCACAACACTGAGAGAAGCCCGTCATGGAAGCGCATCAAAAGCAGATAACCGTTTATTCGAATCATACGGAAAGCGCGCCTGTCATCTACCTTCCTGTGGTCGTGGGCGACGGCAGCGAGGTTTATAAGTGTTGCCGAGAGCTCGACTGTCCGCCATTCGCCCTCGTCACCATTGGCGGGCTCGATTGGAATCGCGAGCTGAGCCCCTGGGCATGCGACGGGACCGTACGCGATGCCGAGCCTTTCGGCGGCCAAGCTGCCGATTTTCTTGATGAGCTGCTGAATCAGATAATCCCCCAGGTCGAGTCGTCGCTTCCTCAGCCGCCCACCTGGCGCGGCATTGCCGGTTACTCGCTCGCGGGCCTCTTCGCACTCTGGTCCCTCTGGCAAACCGACGCCTTTGACCGCGCCGCGAGCGCATCGGGGTCGCTATGGTTTCCCGACTTTGTCGACCGTGCCAGCACGGCCCCTTTTGCCGGCAGCCCGCAAGCCGTCTACCTGTCACTCGGCAAAAAGGAAATCAAGACGCCCAACCGCATGATGCGGCATGTACTCGGCGACACACGCGCGATGGAAGCGTTGCTCGTCGAGCGCGGCATTCCAACAACGCTGGAGCTCAACCCCGGCAATCACTTTGCCCAAACCGACCTACGCATGGCCCGCGGCATCCACTGGATACTGACACATTAAAAATGGTACCCACACGCATATACGCATGGGCACCATATCTTGTTTTAGCTGAACGCAGCTGCTACTCAGCAGCCTCCTCAAGCTCGGAGACATCAAACTCAAAGTCGTTACCCGGCAGGATGGCGTTGAGCACAATGCCCACCAGTGAGCCCACGGCAATGCCGGACAGCGAAATGGTCACGCCGCCCAGCTCCAACACGATGGCGCCGGCGGTGCTGTACGCGATGCCGAGCGAAAGCACGAGCACCAGCGCGGCAACCAGCACGTTGCGGTTGTTCTGGAAATCGACCTGGTTCTCGATGAGGTTGCGGACGCCCACAGCACTGATCATGCCGTAGAGCACGAGCGACACACCGCCGATCACACACGCCGGCATGGCCGCAATGACAGCCGCGAACTTGGGGCAGAACGAAAGCACGGTGGCGCAACACGCGGCAATTCGAATTACGCGCGGGTCGAACACGCGCGTCAGGGCGAGCACACCGGTGTTCTCACCATACGTAGTGTTGGCCGGAGCGCCAAAGAGCGAAGCCAGAATCGTGGCAAGGCCGTCGCCGAGCAGCGTGCGATGCAGACCGGGATCGGCAATGTAGTTGCGCTCGCAAGTCGAACCGATAGCAGAGATATCGCCGATATGCTCGATCATGGTCGCGAAGGCCAGCGGCATGATGGTGATGATGGCCGTCGTGGCAAGACCGCTATCGAACTGCGGCCCAAAGAGTGCAAACACGGTGTTGTCCCACACGATGGGCAGACCGACCCACGGAGCGGCGGCAACGCCCGAGAAATCAACCTCGCCGAGCGCAGCCGCAACGGCATAGCTCACCACAACGCCCAGCAAAATCGGCACGATCTTGACCATGCCACGGCCCCAGATGTTGCAGATGACGATAACGGCAACGCCAATGACAGCCACAAGCCAGTTGGTCTGGCAGTTAGCAATAGCGGAACTTGCCAGGATCAAGCCGATGGAAATGACGATGGGGCCAGTCACCACCGGCGGAAAGAAACGCATGACACGCTTGGCGCCAAACGCGCGGAAGAGCGCCGCCAGCACCGGATAGAGCAGACCGGCACAAGCTACGCCCAGGCAGGCGTAGGGCAAAAGCTCGGTCTCGCCGTTGGGCGCGATTGCGGCATAACCGGCAATAAAGGCAAACGATGAGCCCAAAAATGCCGGCACCTTACCGCGCGACAGGAAGTGGAACAGCAGCGTGCCCAAGCCGGCAAACAAAAGCGTTGCCGATACCGAGAGGCCGGTGAGCACGGGCACCAGCACGGTGGCGCCAAACATGGCAAACAGGTGCTGTAGGCCGAGCAGGAACATGCGCGGGCGGCCGAGCGACGATGCGTCGTAGATGGCATCGCTGACGGCGGGCGTCGAGGACTGGGACATGGATGTCCTTTCGAATGGAAGGGCGATCAGGCATATCGGATAACCTGCCCGAACGATACGATCCGAACCATTGTACGCGATACACTATGCCTCGCACGCGCCGCCACCTGCAAACACTAGCGCTATTTCCAAACGCGCTCGGCAATGCGCTTGACCAGCGCGATCTTTGCCCATTGCTCATCCTCGGTCAGCTTGTTGCCAATCTCGCAGCTGGCAAAGCCGCACTGAGGCGACAGATACAGGTTCTCGAGCGGCACGTACTTTGCGGCTTCACGGATGCGCTCGACGATAACATCCTCGTTCTCGAGCTCTGCCGCCTTGGTGGTTACCAAGCCCAGCACGACCTTCTTGCCGGGAGCGACGTACTTGAGCGGCTCAAAACCGCCGGCGCGCGGCGTATCGAACTCCAGGTAAAATGCATCGACATCCTCGTTTGCGAACAGGTACGGCGCGATGGGGTCATAGCCGCCCTCGAAGGCATAGGTGGAGTGGTAGTTGCCGCGGCACACATGCGTGTTGATGACCAGATCGTCGGGCTTGTCCGCGATGGCGGCATTGTTGAGCGCCACGCCCAGCTCGCTTACCTTTTGCAGGTCGACCGGGCTCATGCCGGTTTTGGCGACAAAATCGGTGTCGCAGTAGATGCCCCAGGTGCAGTCATCAAACTGGATGTTGCGGCAGCCTGCTGCGTACAGGTCGGCGATCACCGTGCGATAAGCGGCTGCAATGGCGTCGGCAAGTTCCTCATCGGTCTTATAGACAGCGCGCAGGCTCTCCTGCTGGCCATCGCAGCGATCGAGCGTGACCTCAGAGAACGTCTGGATCGGCGCCGGAATGGTTTGCCGCGCGACCTGGCCCTCCCCCTCGAGCGCCTTGACAAATTTAAAGTGCTCGACGAACGGATGGTTCTCGCCGCTAATGGGGCCGGTTACCACGGCGGTGTCGGCTGTGGTCTCCTCGTCGTGGAACATATAACCCGTACGCGAGGCACGGCGTTCAATGCCGTTAAGGCCCCACATAAAATCGAGGTGCCAGTAGCTGCGGCGAAACTCACCATCGGTGATGACCTGCAGGCCGGCGGCCTTCTGCTTTGCCACCAAATCGCGAATGGCATCGTCCTCGACGGCCTTAAGGCCGGAAGCGTCGAGTTTACCCGCGACATAGGCGGCACGGGCGTCCTTTACAGCCTGCGGACGAAGAAAGCTGCCGACGATATCGGCGCGAAACGGCGCGTTCGGTTGAATCGAAGTGCTCATAGATATCTCCCTTTGCATTGGTTGCTTTACTGGGACAGAGTATGAGCGCTCATATGACCATCGTAAAATATACGTTTATAACAGTTTGATATAGATGCTTCCTATATCAGTCTGGACTGTCATAAAGAGACTTGAACCGTGCGGAGCACAGCAGCCTAGATATGCTGACGAATCGCGTCGATATAGGCCCGACCGTAGCGCGTGAGCGTCGTGTTCTTGCGCGTGATGATGCCAATCTCCATGTACTCGTCCACGTCGAGCGGAATCGAGATAATGCCGGGGCCGTTGAGCTCGTGGCTGATCACGCCCGAGCATACCGTGTAGCCGTTGAGGCCCATGGCCAGGTTGAACAACGTCGCACGGTCGCGCACGCGGATATTCTTGCGACGCTCGAACGTCGAGGTCAGCTCCTCGGAATAGTAAAACGAGTTGTAGCTGCCCTGCTCGTAGGACAGGAACGGGTAGTCTTCCAAGTCCTCGAGCGTCACGCTGGAGCGGCCAGCCAGCGGATGGTCTGCACACACAAAAACGTGCGGCGCGGCGCAGAAGAGTCCCTCGAATACGAGCTCGTTGGCGGCGAGCATACGCTCGATAACCTCGCGGTTATGCTCGGATAAGTACAGGATGCCCAGCTCGCTTTTCATATGCGCGACATCCTCGATAATCTCGTGAGTCTGCTCCTCGCGCAGGGTAAAGTCGTAGCGCGCGGCATCGAACTCGCGGATCACGTCAACAAACGCGTTAACGGCAAAGGAATAATGCTGGCAGCTCACACTAAAGTGCGGCACCTGCTCGGACGCGCCCTTGTACTTGCCTTCGAGCAGATCGGCCTGGTCGAGCACCTGGCGCGCATAGCCCAAGAAGGTCTCGCCCTCCTCGGACACAATGACACCCTTGTTGGTGCGCTCAAAGATATGCGCACCCATCTCGTTTTCGAGATCGCGGATCGATGCGGTAATCGAAGGCTGCGACACAAAGAGCCGGCGCGAGGCCTCGGTAATGCTGCCGCATTCGGCAACTTTGACGACATATCTGAGCTGCTGAAGCTTCATGGCTTTCTCCCTAGACGTTCGTGACGTCGAAACCTGTCACATCCATCTGACGCATAAACGGCGGCATCTCCCCCGTCGCGGCGCAGGCGGCAATCTGATGCAGGGCCCCGGCGACCGCATCATCTGCCGCAGCGCCGATATGCCAGCGCGCGGCAGCCGTGACGGCCTCGTTGGCATTGGCGACTGCAACGGAGTTGGGAACGGCATCGATCATGGGCAGATCGTTATCGGAATCGCCAAATACGGCCACCTCGTCGGGCGTCAGGTCCAAAGCGCGCGCCAACTCCAGCGCAGCGCAACCCTTGTCCCAACCAGCCGGAAGGATGTCGAACAGGCGCACTCGGTTGTTGGGAAACACAAGCGAGAGTTCCGGCACCTCAACGGCAACGCGCTCGCGTAGCTCCGCGAGCTCCTCACGCGAACGGGCACTCCAGATATTCGCCTTAAACACCGGCGCGCCATCGACGACGGGACGACACGGGGCCTCTTCGCCTTTGAGCCACGCATTGCCGCCCGACTCCATAGCGCGACGCACACGCTCGGGATTGCTCGTCACGCAATAGGCATCGTTGCCCCAAAAGTCATCGCCCAGGCTATAGACCTTCAGATAGGTATCGTCGGTCTCTTGCTCCAGATAGTCGGCAAGACGCATGAGGGCACCGTTGTCGCTCGCACGGGAGGCAACAACCTCGCCGTCAACAAACATCACCTGGCCGTTACAGAACGCGCCAGTCGAAAAACACTCGGAACGATTTTTGAACATCCAGCCCATCGCGGACGGCTGACGACCCGAAACCGGGCCAAAGTGCAGGCCCGCCGCCTGCATGGCATGAATGCCCTCGATGGCGTAGTCGCTGGCTCCGTCATGCCCGGCTGGAATCAGCGTATCGTCCATATCGGTCAGCACAAGTTTGATCATGAGGTCCCCATTCGTATCGGTCCTACCTATTGTAACGACCTGCCAAAATAAACCTGTCCCTTTTTGGCAGGTGCGTTAGTATAGGGAACAACAGATTCGATGCGGGAGTGCCGGCGGTGCAAACCACAAGGCTGAGAGGGCATGGGGCCCAATCCTTTGAACCTGTCAGTTAATGCTGGCGTAGGGAGCATGCCGCCTTTACAGGGGCGCTGTCTATGCACAGCGCCCCTTTTCTATGCCAAGGAGGCATGTGCAGTGATTGATTCGGAACAGCTTAAGCAAAACGTGGTCAAAGCCGTGGAGGAAATTCGCACCACCAATCCGATGGCGGGCTCCATCACCAACACGGTGACGATCGACTTTGTCGCCAACGCACAGCTCGCCGTGGGCGGATCGGCCGCCATGGTCTATCTGCCCGACGAGGGCGAAGCGCTCGTTGCCGGCGGCGGCTCCATCTATCTCAACATGGGCACGCTCTTCCCCATCTACGAGCAGACGATTCCCCGCGCGGCCAAGGCGGCACACGACACCGGCAAGCCCTGGGTGCTCGATCCGGTGGGCCTGGGCATCGGCAGCCTGCGCACCCAGCTGGTAAACGAGCTCAAGCAGTACAAGCCCGCCATCGTGCGCGGCAACGCCTCCGAGATCATCGCACTCGCCGGCCTGTGGGGTCTTGAGGGCGAGGCGGCTGATCTGAGCCGCGTACGCGGTGTCGATACCACCGACACGGTCGACGCCGCCCGCGATGCTGCCGTGGCGCTCGCCCGCTACACCGGTGGCGCCGTAGTGGTCTCGGGTGAGGTCGACCTGATCACCGACGGCACGACCGTGGCAAAGTCCCACGGCGGCAGCCCGCTCATGTCCAAGATCACCGGTTGCGGCTGCTCGCAGGGCGGCGTGCTGGCCGTGTACGCCTGCGCCGCCGACCCGTTTACGGCAGCCATCTGCGGCACCGCCGTCTACAACGTGGCCGGCACGCGTGCCGCCGCTGTCGCCGATGCCCCGGCAAGCTTTAAGGTCGCCTTTATCGACGAGCTCTACCGCGCAACCGCCCAGGACATTGCCGATAACCGACTCGAGCTCGAGGAGGCATAGGCCATGTCCGAGCCCGCAACCAATGCCGGCATGAATACGCTCGTCGCCGTGGCCATCGCCCCGTGCGGCACCGGCGACGAGCTCTCCGCCGAGGTCGCCGAGGTCGTACGCGTCATTCGCGAGAGCGGTCTCCCCAACCGCACCACCTCGATGTTCACCGAGATCGAGGGCGACTGGGACGAGGTCATGCAGGTCGTGCGCGACGCAACCTTTGTGTTGGCGAGCAAGGGCATCCGCACCGAAGTCGTGCTCAAAGCCGATATTCGACCCGGATTTACCGACACCATGACCGGCAAACTCGAGCGCATGGAAGCTCAGATCAAAAAGCAGGAGGAAGCACGATGAGCATCCGCGGTAACCTTGATATCTCGGCCTATCTGGTACTCGGCCCCGAAAACACGCTGGGGCGCCCCGTGGGCGATGTAGTGGCCCAGGCGCTCGATGCCGGCTTTACCTGCATCCAGGTGCGCTCCAAGGTGGCAAGCGCCCGCGAGATCATCGCGCTGACCGGCGACGCCGCGCAGGCAATCGCACAGGCTGGCAAGACCGGTCAGGTCGCCTTGCTGATCGACGACCGCCTGGACTGTGTACTTGCCGCGCGTGAGCAGGGTATTGCTGTCGATGGCGTGCACGTGGGTCAGAGTGATATTCCCGTCGAGGTCTGCCGCAAGCTTCTGGGCCCCGATGCCATCGTGGGCCTTTCGGCCCGCTGCGAGGAGATGCTCGAGTACGTCAAGACCGCCGACATGAGCCTAGTCGACTACCTGGGCATCGGCCCGCTCCACGAGACTGAGACCAAGCGCGATTGCGGACGCGCAGCCGATGGCTCCATCATCACCAAGAGCTTTGAGGACCTGGCCGCCCTCCACGCAGCAAGCTCCGTGCCCATCGTGGTGGGCGGCGGCGTCAAGACGGCCGACCTGCCACAGCTCAAGGCCACCGGCGTCGATGGCTTCTTTGTGGTGAGCGCCGTCTGCAGCGCTGATGACCCCTACGCCGCCGCCAAGGAGCTCGTCGACACCTGGCAGCAGGCATAAGTCTAGGCCGAGCAGCCGATCCGCAGCCTCATATCTTCAATAGCGGAAAGCGCATCCCAGTTTGGACCTCCATTCTGGGATGCGCTTTCCATATGCGACCCTTACCCCGCCAGATACGCTTCCAACGCCGGCAAAGTCGCCTCCGCATCGTGGCGGCCGATCTGATAGATGCGCTCGAGCTCATCGGGCTCGCGGCACAGCGACGGCACTTTCACCGATTCGCTCGGACGCACCACAAAGATATCGCCGGCGGCCTCACGACGTGTCAAGTCATCGAGCGTGGCATTGTAAACCTCATGCCGATGCTCAAGCGCTGCGACAAACTCCGGGTAGTGACGGAACACGCGACGCAGCATGGGCATCACGCTGTTGGGCTGCTTCACAAAGCCCGCCGGCTGCGTGAGTACCACGATATTGCGGTCATACCCCTGCGCAAACAGCCACGCGCTGGGAATAGAATCGGCCACGCCACCATCCAGATACTTATGCCCGTCAATAGCAACGGGACGCGTCGCCACAGGAATAGCCGACGACGCCCGGATCCACTCGATATCGCGCTCATCGCCATAAGGCAGGTCATGGTAGACGGCCTTGCCCGTCTCGATATCAGTACACACGCACGTAAACCGCATGGGGCAGGCGCGATATGTCTCCAGGTCGATGGGATCGCGCTCGATGGGCACCTCGTGATAGGCAAAATCGGCATTGAACATATCGCCAGTTCGCAGCCAGCTGGTCACGCTTGCATAGCGCTTGTCGGCACAATAGGCCTTGTTGTAGCGAATGGCACGGCCGATCTGGCGCGATTTAAAGTTGTATCCAAACGCCGCGCCCGCCGAGACACCCACCATATGGTCGCAAGTTAAGCCGTGCTCCATCCAAACGTCGAGCACGCCCGCCGTATACAAACCGCGGTAGCCGCCTCCCTCGAGTGCCAGCCCCACCGTGTGCGTCGTATTTGGCTGTGTCATGCGACCATCTCCGTTCCTGCGTTTAAAACCGAGACAAGTATACCCGTCAACATATACCGCCCCAGTCGCATTTTTCATGCGCACCCAGGCGTTGCGGTTTGGCGAATAATAGCCGCCCGTAGCATGTACACCCATATATAATTCTGCACTGTTGTTTATACTACTCAGCAGTTATCAACAGCGAACATTAGCCGGTAAATTAACCCAACAACGCAGCAAGGCGGGGGCCTGGATACACGCAAAGCGCCGAACAACAACGCGTGTGCACAACGAGCTCGCCCGACGCAATTCGCCCGACCTCAGAAAGCCGCTTACGACATGGATACTGTCAGCAATTACACCGAAACGCTCGAAAAGACCGTCCGCGACCTTCTCAAGCGTCAGGAGGATCTGATCAGGACTGCCTTTACCGACCAGCTTACCGGGCTTGGTAACCGTGGCGGG
>CAJMOL010000034.1 GCA_905215095.1 uncultured bacterium
CGACCGCGAAGGCATCGGCAGTTTTACCGCGCGCCAAGGCTACTTTGGCCGCTGGTTGCTCATGGTGATCCTGGGCGCGTTGCAGGCCATCATCGTTACGGTGGGTGATCTGGTCATTGGCGTACAGTGCGTCAACCCGCTGCTGTTCGTGCTGGGCGGCATCGCCATCTCGTTTACGTATGTCAACATCATTTACGCGCTGTCCACTACGTTTAAGCACATCGGCAAGGCAATCGGCGTCATTCTGGTTATCGTGCAGATTCCGGGTTCATCGGGCATGTACCCCATCGAGATGATGCCTGGCTTCTTCCAGTGGCTGCACCCACTGCTGCCCTTTACCTACGGCATCAATCTGCTGCGCGAGACGGTCGGCGGCATGTACTCGTTTAACTACCTGTTTAACCTGTGCATCCTGGGCGTGTTTCTGATCGTGGCGCTCTTTATCGGGTTGCAGCTTCGTCCGCTGCTGCTCAACCTTAACCTGCTCTTTGATAAGCAGCTTTCCACGACCGGTATGATGATCTGCGAGTCCAATGACCTGCCGCGCCAGCGCTACTCGCTGCGCACGGCCATGCGTGTCATGCTCGATTCCGATTCGTACCGTCGCGAGCTGCTCGACCATGCGGTGACTTTTGAGCACCGTTATCCGTACTACATCAAGGGCGGCTTTGCTGCCGTGGTGGGCGTTCAGGTGTTGCTCTTTGTGCTTTCGACGGTCCTTGACATCGACAACAACGGCAAGATCATCCTGCTGGTCATCTGGATTATCTCGGTCATCGCCATTTGCGGCTGGCTTATTAATATCGAGTACATCCGATCGAGCCTCAACACCCAGATGCGTATCTCGGCGCTTTCGGACGAGGACCTGCGCCGCGAGATGCGCGAGCACACAGCGGCGATCCCTGCCGCTCGCTACATGTTTGGCCTCAACGCCAGCGAGCGTGGTGCCAAGAGCGGCGATCAGTCCACGGGCCGCTTGCCGCATATAGGCTCGAACCATAAATCTCAGGACAGCGACAGCACAGCCATAAACGATGGAGATACCACTCCGCTTGGCAAGCACTCCAAAGGAGGTGAGGCATAAATGAAGAACATCCTGCATCTGTTTAAGCGCGATGTCCAAAATGTGTCTCGCTCCGTAATTGGCTTGGTTGTCGTGATGGGCCTCGTTATCGTACCGTGCCTGTACGCGTGGTTTAACATCGCCGGCAGCTGGGACCCGTACGGCAACACCGGCAATCTTAAGATCGCCGTGGTCAACACCGATGAGGGTTACGAGAGCGATCTGATCCCCGTTGAGGTCAACGTGGGTGAAAACGTGACCGCCACCCTGCGCGGCAACGAGAGCTTCGATTGGGTTGTACTCAACAATCGAGAAAAGGCCATCGAGGGCGTCAAATCGGGCGCATACTATGCGGCTGTCGTTATCCCTAAGACGTTTAGTGCCGATATGATGACGCTCTTTTCGACCGACGTGAAGCATGCCGATATCGAGTTCTACGAGAATCAGAAGGCCAACGCCATCGCGCAGATCGTGACCGAGAAGGGCTCGAGCGCCGTTCAGAGTCAGGTTAACGAGACCTTTACCAAGACCATCACGACCATCGGTCTTAAGACGGTGTCCAGCCTGCTCGATTACATGAGCACCGACCAGGTCAGCAACTTTATCGCCAACCTGTCCTCGACGCTTGGCGATTCGATTGAGGACCTGCGAGACGTTCAGGCCAGCGCAACATCGCTTGCGGGCATTTTGAGCTCCACGTCCGATTCGCTGACGTCGGCGAGCGGCATGCTCAAGCAGACCGGTGCCGTCGATGAGTCGACAAAGCAGCTCATGGAACATGCCAAAAGCGGTATCGATGATTCCAAAGAAGCGCTTAAGGCGGCAAACGATGCCATCGATGCCGCGATCGATGGAAGTGCGGGTTCGTTCGACAATGTGTCTGCCGAGCTCGCGAAGGCGTTCGATGCCGCGAACCAGCATGTCGACCTTACGGTGTCCCAACTCAACGATGCCGCTGCGGCCCTCAATGCGCGTGCCGACGATATCGATGCCACGGCCGACCAGCTCCGCAGCCTTGCCGAGCAGGTGAGTAACGAAAAGCTCCAGGAGAGCCTCAGATCTGTGGCAACATCGCTGGGCAGGATCGCGGTGGAGTATCGCAACAACGCCAAGGACCTGACGGCAACCGCTAAGTCCCTTTCTGACAGCATGGCAGAGGTCAACAGCACTCGTGCCGAGGTCGACCAGGCCATCGCCGATGCCAAGGCGGGTATCTCGGGTGCCAAGTCCGACTATGATTCCACGTTCTCGGTTAAGGCCAAGGAGCTCAAGAAGACGGTTTCGGGCATTCTGGACTCGCTGAACAGCATCTCGGGCGATCTGGATAGCGCCGTAGACGGCCTGACCGACGCATCCGGTTCGCTGGCAAAGGGCCTCTCCAAGGCTGCAAAGCTGGTCAACAAGGCTTCTGATCAGCTGGGCGAGGCGTCGGACAAGATTAGCGCTTTCAAGGACGAGCTCGATGGTGCCCTTATGTCGGACGATCTGGCCACGATCAAGACGATGATCGGCAACGACCCCGATGGCCTCGCCGTGTCGCTTTCCGGCCCCGTCGCACTCGACCGTAAGCCGGTCTATCCGATTCGCAATTACGGCTCTGCCATGGCGCCGTTCTACACAATTCTGTCGCTGTGGGTGGGCTCGATCGTGCTGGCGGCCATGATGAAGGTCTCGGTTGACGATGAGCTCATCAACGAACTCATTCCCGTGCGCTTGCACGAGATCTACCTGGGCCGTTATCTGTTCTTTGGCGGTCTGGCCTTGCTGCAGGCAACGCTCGTGTGCGCGGGCGACATTCTGTTCTTTGGCATCCAGTGCGACAACCCCCTGCAGTTTGTGCTTGCCGGCTGGGTCGCGAGCCTCGTGTTCTCCAATATCGTCTACACGCTCACGGTATCGTTTGGAGATATCGGCAAGGCCCTCGCCGTCGTGCTGCTGGTCATGCAGGTCGGCGGTTCGGGCGGTACGTTCCCCATCGAGATGACCGGTCCCGTGTTCCAGGCGATCTATCCGTTCCTGCCGTTTACCCACGGCATCAACGCCATGCACGCCGCCATGGCCGGTGCCTACCATATGGAGTACTGGGTTGAGTTGGGCATTCTGGCGAGCTATCTGATTCCGTCGCTGGCCCTGGGCGTCGTCTTCCGCCGCCCGGTTATCAAAGCCAACGACTGGATCATCGAAAAGCTGGAGTCAACCAAATTGATTTAATGCAGCGACGTAAACGCCGTCGGAACATCGAGGCCTTCCAACCCGATGCTTTAGCGTAGTGAATTGCACGGGTTGCTTGGTTGTTGTTACAGTAGCGGGGCGTGCCGGGGGTCCGGTGCGCCCCGTTTTTATTTGACCATGAGGCGGCACGCAGCCATACGCGTGCGGACACCACGCCCAGATTGAGTGCGAGGATGTTCCATGGCCCAATACGCTGCCAACGAAATCGAAAACTTGCCCGATAGCCCTGTAGCCCGTGAAGACCTGGGCGCGGGCGGCACCTTCCGCGGCGCCGGCGCACGCTCTCCGCTGTTCTGGAAGGTTCTGCTCCTTTCGGTGGCGGTCATCTGGGGCTACTCCTTTACCACTATGAAGGACGCACTCGGCACCATTCCGGTGTTCGCGCTGCTCTATGTACGCTTTCTGCCCGCAGCGTTGGTCATGTTTGCCGTCTTCCACAAGCGCATCATTGCACATTTCAACGCTCGCAACCTGATCGTTGGCCTGAGTATGGGCGTGCTCATGTGGGCGGCCTATGCGTTGCAGACGGTCGGTCTGGCACATACTACGGCGGGCAAGAATGCTTTTTTGACGGGCACGTACTGCATCCTTGTGCCGTTCGCGAGCTATTTTCTGAGCGGCGAAAAACTCACCCGCTATAACCTGGGCGCGGCACTGCTGTGCTTGGCGGGCATTGGTTTGGTGGCGCTCGATAGCGTTGAATTCAACATCGGTGACGTCATTACGCTGGCGGGTGCGGTCTTTTTCGCCATCCAGATGGCGGTGACCGCCAAGTATGGCCGCAAGATGGACATCAACGTCATCACGTTTTGGATGTTTGTGGGCAATGGCGTCCTGAGCCTTATCTCGTCGCTGTTGTTCGAGACCCAAGCGCCCGCGTCCGTGTGGACGCCGAGCTTTATCAGTGTGATGGCGTTTCTCTCGGTGGGCTGCACATGCGTGGCTCTGCTCATCCAAAACGTCGGCCTGGCGCATGTCCCGGCCTCGACGGGCTCGCTGCTCCTTTCGATGGAGTCGCCTTCGGGTGTGTTGTTTTCGGTGCTGCTGATGGGGGAGGCGCTCACCTCGCGTCTGCTCGCCGGCTTCGCGCTCATCTTCCTGTCGATTATCTTGAGCGAGACGCATTTCGATTTCTTGCGCCGAAAATCTCGCTCGCAATTGTAAACAACTTGTTGCGCCGCCCTCCAAGGGCGGCATTTTTTATGTCATGCCCTTACAGTTGTGCCTTGCACTTTATGCTATCAAAGTGCGTGCTGCAAAAACGTTACTGGAGGGCATCTATGGCACCAGCTCTGTCCGATTTTCAACCGCAACCAGCGCCTCAGGCTACAACAGCGGCGCAGACCGCTATCGGTGACGGTCTTGTCGCAGAAGCTCAGGCTTTTGCAGACGAGCTCGCTGCGTGGCGACACGATTTACACCAGATGCCCGAGCTGGGCAATAGCCTCCCGCAGACCTCTGCGTATATTCAAGCGCGCCTGACCGAGATGGATATCCCATTTGCCACGCTCGTCGATGGTTCCTGTGTTGTGGGCCTTGTCGGCGCCGGTGCCGCCGCGGCCCAGGGCAATGGCGTCTGCACGGACGAACAGGCCGGTACGGTCGTTATGCTGCGTGGCGACATGGATGCCCTGCCCGTTGCCGAAGAGTCAGGCGAGCCTTTCGCCTCTACGAACGGCTGCATGCACGCATGCGGACACGATATGCACGCGACGGCGCTGCTTGGTGCAGCCCGTATGCTCAAGGCGCGCGAGGCAGAGCTTGTCGACGCCAATGCCACGGTTAAGTTGCTGTTCCAGCCGGGCGAGGAAACCTTTGAGGGTGCCCGCGCCGCCATCGCCGATGGTCTGCTGCAGAACCCGCGTCCCCAGGCCGCCTTTGCCATGCATGTCAATAGCCAGTCGCCGCTTGGCCTGGTGCTCTACGGCAGCCCGGCGCTCTCGGGCGTGTACGGTTTCCGCATCACGCTCCAGGGCAAGGGCGGCCATGGCTCGAGCCCCGAGATCTGCATCGACCCCATCACGGCCGGCGTCCATGTGCATCTGGCGCTTCAGGAGCTCATCTCCCGCGAGGTGCCGGCGGCCAAGGAAGTCGCACTTACCGTTGGTAAGTTTGCTGGCGGCTTGGCGGCCAACGTTATCCCCGACACCTGTGTGCTCGAGGGAACGCTGCGCGGCTTCGACGTCGAGCTCATGGAGCGCCTCAAGACCCGCATCGCGGAGGTCGTTAACGGCGTTGCCACAACATATCGTACGCCGGCGACCATCGAGACGCTTTCGGATGTTCCGCCGCTTGTACTTGACAGCGATATGACTCAGGCGTCGCTTGGCTACGTGGGCGCAGTGCTGCCCAAGGCGGCTTTCTTGCCGCTTTTCCATGCCATGGCGAGTGAGGACTTCGCGCTTATCTCGAGCGAGATCCCGAGTGCGTACTTTACCGTGGGCGCTGCCGTGACCGATACGGACGAGCACTTTGCCCAGCACCATCCCAAGGCACGTTTTGATGATGCCGAGCTGCCGCTCGGTGCCGCGGCTTATACCGCCGTCGCTTTGGGCTACATCGCCGACCACCGGTAGCACCCAATCTTGCTACTCGTTTGTTTAAAAAAGGAACAGTATGTCCCAGCAACGTAAGTTCTTCCCCGGCTGGCTCGTGGTGGCCTCCGGCTTTGTGATCATGGCCACGTGCTACACCATTTTCGTTAACTGCATGAGCCTGTTTCAGCCGCTCATCGTCAGCGACCTCGGGATCACGCTTGCGCAGTACAACATCTCCAATGCCATCTCCACCGTGGTGAGCGTTATCGGCTCACTTGTCATTGGCCATGTTGCCGATAAAGTAAGCGGCCGCGTTTTGGGTTCCCCTCACTGTAATCGCCACCTCTGCCGTTCTTGCCGGCATGAGCTTTGTCGGTGAGCTATGGCAGGTCTACGTGCTCTTTTCTGTTCGCTCCGTTCTGTCTGTGGCTGCCCTGGAAGCCGAATGGATGCTCGTACCATCATTCGGTTTCCAAGGCGGCCACGGGCCTACGAAATGATCCGTTTTCCTCCGTCCCCAACAGATCACGTGATCCGAAGGGGACGGAGGAAAACGGATCACAAAACGCGGCGCCGAACGAGCCCCCATACCCTCGTTCGGTCAGACGCGCCGCCGCGTTTTGTTTTTGTGCCGTATAATGACCACTACCTATGACGCGATACAAAAGAAAGGTGTTTGCCCATGCAGGCACAGAAGGCGGAGGGAACCCGCGACCTTATCGGCGCCGAGATGCGCGCTTGGCAAAAGATGCAGCAGATTGCGGCC
This sequence comes from uncultured bacterium, assembly GCA_905215095.1. Lineage (GTDB taxonomy): Bacteria > Actinomycetota > Coriobacteriia > Coriobacteriales > Coriobacteriaceae > Collinsella. The sequence goes on from CAJMOL010000034.1 coordinate 6,599, forward strand.
GGCGTATTCGAGCCGTTTGGCTTTAAGCCTATCGAGACGCCCGCGATCGAGCAGGTGGACGTCTTTGTCCACGGCATCGGCCAGTCGACCGACGTCGTGCGCAAGGAGATGTTCCGCGTCTTTAGCGGCGCCAACCTGGAGCGCGTCTTTACTGAGGGCACCGACACCAAGCTCAAGCCCAAGCAGCGCCTGGCGCTTCGTCCCGAGGGCACGGCCGGTGTGGTGCGCGCCGTCGTGGAGAACAACCTGGTGCCTCAGGGCTCCACACCGTTTAAGGCCTACTATGCCGAGGCCATGTTCCGCGGCGAGCGTCCCCAGAAGGGTCGTCTGCGTCAGTTCCACCAGGTAGGCATCGAGTGGCTCGGCGCTCCCGATCCGGCGGCAGACGCCGAGTGCATCATCATGCTCATGGAGTTCTACAAGCGCCTGGGCTTTGATCTTTCCAAGCTTCGTCTGCTCATTAACTCGATGGGTGATGCCCAATGCCGTCCTGCCTATCGCGAGCAGGTCAAGCAGTTTATCCTCGATCACGCCGACGAGATGTGCGATGAGTGCCGCGAGCGCGCCGAGCTTAACCCGCTGCGCGCCTTCGACTGCAAGAACGACCACTGCCGCGAGATCATGGCCGACGCGCCGCTGATGGGCGACAACCTGTGCGACGAGTGCCGCGAGCACTACGAGCAGGTCAAGCGCTATCTGGATGCCGCCGGTATCGAGTATGTCGAGGATCCCACCCTGGTGCGTGGTCTGGACTACTACACCCGCACCGTCTTTGAGGTCGAGGCTCCCGGTGCCGGCGTCGGCTCCATCGGTGGCGGTGGCCGCTACGACGGCCTGGTCGAGCTCGAGGGTGGCAAGCCCACGGCGGGCGTCGGCTTTGCCGTCGGTTTTGAGCGCGCCCTGCTGGCCCTGCAGGCCTTTGGCAGCGATCTGGGTGCCGAGGAGGCCCCGTGCGTCTACGTCGCCAATGCCGGCAAGGAGCTGCGCCAGAACGTCTTTGCCATTACGCAGCAGCTTCGCGCCGCAGGTATCGTGACCGAGGCCGACTATCAGGGCCGTTCGCTCAAAGCTCAGTTTAAGCAGGCCGACAAGGTGGGCGCCAAGCTCATCCTGGTCCTGGGCGGCGACGAGCTTGCCGCCGGCAAGGTCAAGGTGCGCGACATGGAGAGCCATGACGAGGTACTGGTCGATTTGGCTAACGTTGTCGAGGCGGTTCGCGAGCGCCTGTAGCGCATGATTTTTGAGCTGCGGGTCCGCTGACATGTCCCGCTCGCGGTGAGCGATTGTTACGGGGGTGTTTCGCATTTATGCGGAATGCCCCCGTTTGTGTATGCCGTCCACCGAGAAATACGACCATTTAGGGCAAAAACCCTTGCAATGCAGAAAATACTTTTGTGTGGTAAAGCGCAATCAGTGTCGAAAGTATTTCTCAAGCGCCTATAATGAATACCGCATGTTACGTGCATAGAAGGAGGAATGGGAGGAAACGTGGCTGAGAACCTAAGCAACCAGTCTGTACCCGAAACCGCGGCGCGCGTCGCTGCCGTGGTCAACCGCCTCGTTAACCGAATCGGCTCGAATGCCGAGTCCAGGGAGCGTCTCGCCGAGATCGAGATCCCCGAGGAGCTGCGCGATAATCTGGCGCTGTTCCTGCGCCTGGAACGTCGTGTGCTTAGCGAGTATGATCCCGAGATCGCGGACCTGTTCGACAAGATTTTGACAGCCGAGTTTGTGGCCAATGCTGGCAACCCCGGTAGCCGCGCTGCCGACGAGTCCGTTGACGAACAGGGCGTGCCCACTGCCGACGAGCCTACCGCCGTGGCGTTTCGCGAAGTCGTCGATCTGATTGACAGCCTGCCGCTTGATAAGCAGCAGGTCATCGTTCGCGCCTTTACGAGCTTCTTCCACTTGGCAAACCTGTCGGAGGAGAACTACCGTGTGGCGCAGCTGCGCGAGCGCGAGGCCGGTGCGTCGACCGATACCGAGGTCGATCCCGCCAACGAGCTCACCGTCGCCTATCACCAGCTGGTAGACGAGATGGGTGTCGAGGGTGCCAACGAGCTGCTCGACAAGCTTGAGTTCCACCCCGTCTTTACCGCACACCCCACCGAGGCCCGTCGTAAGGCCGTCGAGGGCAAGATTCGCCGTATCTCCAACCTGCTGGAGGAGCGTCCGCGTTTGGGCGGCTCCGACCTGGTGGAGAACGAGCGCCATATGCTGCAGGAGATCGACGCCCTGGTGCGTACGAGCCCCATCGCGCTCAAGAAGCCCACGCCGGTCGAGGAAGCCGATACCATCATCGACATCTTCGATAACACGCTGTTCGACGTCATCCCCGTCATCTATCGTCGCTTTGACGACTGGGTGCTGGGCGACAAGGCCGGTACCGTGCCGCCGCTGTGCCCGGCGTTCTTCCATCCCGGCAGCTGGATCGGTTCCGACCGCGACGGTAACCCCAACGTCACCGCCAAGGTGAGCCGTGAGGTCGCCGCCAAGTACTTTACCCACATGGTGCTCAAGCTCGAGGACAAGTGCCGCCGCATCGGCCGCAACCTCACGCTCGAGGCCACCTACAGCAAGCCGTCTGCCGAGCTCATCAACCTGTGGAACCATCAGGTCGAGATGAGCACCCAGTACACGGCCCGTGCCGAGCTGATCTCCGAGCACGAGCCGCATCGTGCCGTCATGCTCGTCATGGCCGACCGTCTGAACGCCACTGTGCGCCGTATCACCGACACCATGTACCACAGCGCCGATGAGTTCCTGGATGACCTGCGCGTCGTCCAGCGTTCGCTTGCTGCCTGCGGTGCCGTCCGTGCCGCCTACGGTCCGGTCCAGACCATCATCTGGCAGGTCGAGTCCTTCGGCTTCCATATGGTCGAGATGGAGTTCCGTCAGCACTCCGTGGTGCACGCCCGCGCCCTCAAGGATATCCACGAGAACGGTATCCATGGCGACCTGCAGCCCATGACGCGCGAGGTCATCGATACCTTCCGCGCTATCGGCTCCATCCAAAAGCGCTACGGCAAGAAGATGGCGCACCGCTACATCATCTCGTTTACCAAGAGTGCCCAGCATGTGGCCGACGTCTTTGAGCTTGCCCACCTGTCCTTTGCACACGAGGAGGATGTCCCCGAGCTTGACGTGATCCCGCTGTTCGAGCAGCTCGAGGACCTCGAGGGCTGCGTCGACGTACTCGATCAGATGCTTACGCTGCCCGTGGTGCAAAAGCGCCTTGCCCAGACCAACCGCCGCATGGAGGTCATGCTGGGCTATTCCGACTCCTCCAAGGACGCCGGTCCTACCACGGCCATGCTCGCGCTGCACTCCGCGCAGGAGCGCATCGCCAAGTGGGCAGAGAAGAACGATATCGACTTGGTGCTCATGCACGGTCGCGGCGGTGCCGTGGGCCGTGGCGGTGGCCCGGCCAACAAGGCCGTGCTGGCGCAGCCCAAGGGTTCGGTCAACTGCTTCTTTAAGCTCACCGAGCAGGGCGAGGTCATCTTTGCCCGTTACGGCAACCGCACGCTGGCTCAGCGCCATGTTGAGTCCGTTGCTGCCGCAACGCTTTTGCAGTCGGCCCCGAGTGTCGAGAAGACCAACACCGAGACCACGCAGAAGTTCTGGGATATGGCCGAGAAGCTCAACACCGCAAGCCACGAGCGCTATCTGGACCTGCTGAACACCGAGGACTTTACACCGTGGTTCTCGACCGTGACGCCGCTGACCGAGGTCAGTCTGCTGCCGATCGGCTCACGTCCCGCCAAGCGCGGTCTGGGCGCCAAGTCG
>CAJMOL010000035.1 GCA_905215095.1 uncultured bacterium
CGCCCATGTCGGCGCAAGCGCTATCACCATGACGCTGACGGCGTTCGGCTGCTCTGGTCTGCTCGGAAGCTGGCTGTTCGGCCGGCTGTTCGATGGGCACCGGTTCCCGTTTCTCGCGATTACGCTCTCCGGCGTGCCGGTGGCCCTGCTGCTCATGGGCCCGGCCGCATCGTCGCTCGTGGCAGTGCTTGCCGTCTGCGCGCTGTGGGGCTGCTGCGCCACGGCCTTTAACGTGGCGTTCCAAGCCGAGCTCATCAAGCACACGCCAGCAGATTCGTCGGCCGTCGCCATGTCGATCTTCTCGGGCCTGTTCAATTTGGGCATTGGCACGGGTACCGCGATCGGCGGAGCCGTGGTTTCGGGCCCCGGTATCGCCTGGATCGGCTTCGCGGGCGGTGCGATCGCTGCCATGGGCGTCATCCTCGCCATCACGGTGATGTTCCCGGCCATTCGCCGCGCAAAGCCTGTCGCCTAATCACGTCCCCTCATCAGTTGCGGTGGAATAGTTCCTGTTTAAGGCCTCTGAAGGCCCAAGCAGGAACTATTCCACCGCAACTTATTTTGGGGAAGAGGATACAAGCCGGGCATACAATGGATGTCGTTGTGTTGAGCTTACCGGGAGGTTGCTATGTGGGCATACGAGACGACGTTCTATCAGATCTATCCGCTGGGCTTTTGCGGAGCTCCGCGCGAAAACGCCGCACCCGTTGCCGAGGACGAACTCTCCCAAGCTGCCGGCACTGCACCCAACCCCGATGCCCCCATCATGAAAATCGCCCAATGGACCGATTACCTGCAGGAACTCGGTATTGGCGCTGTGCTCATCAACCCGCCGCTCGAGTCCGATAGCCACGGCTACGACACGCGCAGCCTGCGCCACATCGACCGCCGCCTAGGCAGCGATGCCGACTTTGCCGCCGTGTGCGAGACATTGCATGCCCATGGCATCCGCGTGGTACTCGATGCCGTCTTCAACCACGTCGGTCGTGGCTTTTGGGCCTTCCGCGATGTGCAGGAGCGTAAGTGGGACTCGCCCTACAAGGACTGGTTCCACATCAGCTTTGATGGCGACTCGTGCTACGGCGACGGCTTTTGGTACGAGGGCTGGGAGGGCCATTTTGAGCTTGTGAAGCTCAACCTGCAAAACCCCGCCGTGGTCGATTACCTGCTCGAGTCCGTGCGCCGCTGGGCCGAGGTCTTTGGCGTCGACGGTCTGCGCTTGGACGTTGCCTATATGCTCGACCGCGACTTTATGCGCCGCCTGCACGCTTTTACCCGTGAGCTCAAGCCCGACTTTGTGCTGATCGGCGAGACGCTCCACGGCGACTACAGCCAAATCGTCAACGACGAGATGCTCGACTCCTGCACCAACTACGAGTGCTACAAGGGCCTGTACTCCAGCTTTAACTCGGTCAACATGTTCGAGATCGCCCATTCGCTGCACCGTCAGTTTGGCGGCGACCCCTGGTGCATCTACCGCGGCAAGCACCTGCTGTCGTTTGTCGACAACCACGATGTGCCGCGCCTGGCGAGCATCCTCACCGACAAGTCGTGCCTGCGTCCCGCCTACGGCATGCTCTTTGGCATGCCAGGCATCCCGTGCGTCTACTGTGGCAGCGAGTGGGGAATTGCTGGCGAAAAGGGCGGCCCCGATGGCGACTGGGCGCTGCGCCCCGCGCTCGATGAGCCTGCGCCCAACGAGCTGACGGCGTTCATCACGCAACTCGCACACCTTCGCTCGGCCGACGACGCGGCTGCCCGTGCTCTCAACTACGGTGCCTATCGCAACGTGGTGATCCAGAACAAGCAGCTGCTGTTCGAGCGCGCCTGTGACGGCGCGACGGTACTCGTGGCGGTGAATGCCGTGGGTGAGCCTTACGCCTTTGGCGCTGGCGAACTCAACGGCTCCTTCGTCGACCTGCTTGCCGACGATGCGCCCACGGTCGAGCTGACGGGTACCCTTGAGCTTGCGCCCTACGAGGTGCGCTATCTGTTGAGGGCCTAGATCATGACAGCGCCGGACGAGGGCTATCAACATATTGAGCATGGGTTTGAGCCTGTGTTCGACCAGCACTCGCGCGTTTTGGTGCTCGGGTCGTTTCCCTCGGTGCTTTCGCGCGCCAATGCCTATTATTACGGCAACCCTCAGAATCGCTTTTGGCGCGTGATGGCCGCGTGTCTCGGTGTGCCCGTGCCGCCCAACGAGGGCGACCCTTTGGCAGGCAGCGAGCCTGCGACGCTCGACGCCTCGATTGCCGCCAAGCGCTCCATGCTGCTGAACGGTGGCGTGGCCCTGTGGGATGTGATCGAGAGCTGCGACATTAAGGGCTCGAGCGACGCGAGCATCCGTAACGTTGTGCCGGCACATATCGAGCGCATTACCGATGCCGCGCCGATCGAGGTCGTTGTCTGTAACGGCGGTACGGCAGGGCGACTCTACAAACGCTATCTACAAGAGCGGACGGGGCTACCCGCCATCGTGCTGCCGTCGACGAGTCCTGCCAACGCGGCGTGGCGTTTGGAGCGGCTTGTCGAGCGTTGGCACGAAGCCGTTGACTGGGCTGTTATTTAATTTAGATTTTTGTTTGAGCGTGGGCGCCCAGACGTTTCAGAACGCCTCGCCAGATCGGCGCGGGCACGGCTGGCTCGGCGCAAACCATGCCGTCGGTGCCGACGTTGGCGGCATTGCCGCCGCCAAGTCGCTGTGCATGCTCGACGGAGCAGCCCATGCGCACAGCGCCCACAAGCTTATCCATCGCTTCCGAAAAAGGTCGGCGCAAGAGTCCCATGCGCGGAGAGCGACGAAGCGCCGCAATGCCGCTGCCGGCGCAGATGGCAACGCCGCCACACCACAATTGGTCATGGCGCTCGCATACCTTGTGCAGACGAACGGCGGTCCCACACGCCTGTTCAGCGCCCTGTCGTGCGGCTCGGATCACGGCATAGACACGCGTTCCCGTACCGCCAAAGCGCTCAAGCGCCTGCTCGATAGCAGTCAACGTCTCATCGTCAGCCATATCTTCAATGGCCAGCACGATGCCATCGGCAACGCCGTCGGCATCATCCGCCTTCAAGTCGACTGGGCGGGGGAGTGCGGTGCCGGAAAGTTGAGCATAGGCGGCGATGGCATCCTGCAGGTCCCAGAGCAAAAACTCAAGATCGGCGCTATTGGGAATGCTGATATACGCAATGGTTTGCAACGTTTTTGGTACATCGCCGCGTGCGGTCGTCTCCATGCCGCCTCCTTTCCGGTTGGTTTCCGTTTAGGTTACACCGTCTGGCGGCGCCTCGCCGCGCTATCCTAGTGCAACCCTTACGAAAGGAACGCCATGCGTCTGCCCATGAATACCTCGCTTGCCACGCTCAAGCCCTCCGGTATCCGCCGGATCAATGCGCTCGCCGCCCAGCACCCGGGGTGCATCGCGCTCGCGCTCGGCGAGCCCGATTTTCCCACGCCCGATGTGATTAGCGCCGAGGTGACTGCTTCGTTGGGCCGCGGTGACACGCACTATCCGCCCAACAACGGTCGCCCCGCCCTGCGTGAGGCGTTATCTGCCTACATGGGGGACGCGGGCCTGGCGTTTTCCGCCGATGAGGTCATCCTGACCGACGGTGCGACCGAGGCACTGTCGGCAACATTCATGGCTATGCTCAACCCCGGCGACGAGGTCATTATTCCCACGCCGGCCTTTGGCCTGTACGAAAGCATCGTCGTGGCCAACCACGCCAAAGCAGTCTTTTTGGATACGGAGCCTGCGCAATTTCAGATTGACGAGGATGCGCTTCGTGCTTGCGTGACGCCGGCGACCAAGGCCATCGTCATCTGCTCGCCCAACAATCCTACGGGTTGCATCCTCGACGCGGCATCGCTCGACGCCGTGGCGCGCGTAGCGGAGCAGGCGGGCATCTACGTAGTCTGCGACGACGTATACAACCGCCTGGTCTATGTGGATGGCTACGAGCGCTTGGCCCAGCGTCACCCGGAGCTGCGTGAGCAGACGGTCGTCATCGAGAGCTTCTCCAAGCCCTGGGCCATGACCGGCTGGCGCCTGGGCTGGCTCGCAGCGGCAGCCCCCGTCATCGCCGAGATCGCAAAGGCTCATCAATACCTAGTATCGAGCGCCGTCTCCTTCGAAATGGACGCCGCAGCCCGAGCCCTGACCGTCGACCCAACCCCCATGCTCAAAGTCTACCGAGCCCGCCGCGAACGCGTACTCGCAGCCTTAAACGCCATGGGCCTCGAAGTCGTAGAGCCCGCAGGCGCCTTCTACGCTTTCCCGAGCATCAAACAGTACGGCCTAACCAGCGAAGATTTCTGCATCAAGGCCATCAAAGAAGCAAACGTAGCCCTAGTCCCGGGCGACTGTTTCGGAACCGAAGGCCACATCCGCCTAAGCTACTGCGTCTCCGGCAAAAATCTGGACGAAGGTCTCCACCGCCTGTCAACCTTCGTTTCAATCTTATAGCCCAACGGGACGCAACACATCAGCCCACCGACCCAAGCATTATGAGTGGGGGCGTCAGCCAACGAAAACCCGGGCTGCCCAAAGTCAACGCAGGCCGCGGCGCCAAAGGCCAGGCGCAAGGTTTTCGTAGATTCCGCACGAGCCGAAGAGCACTTAATGTGCTCTTCGTGCGAGCCAGGACTTGACCGAGCGAAAATCTCAACCCGGCCCCTCGGACCGGAGCTGCGGTAACTTTGCTACGAATCCTCGTGTCCGTTGACCGACGCCGGGGTCCCCGCCATAATACTTTCGGTTCACGCACGAATCCGCTGCCAGAGACAGCCGGTGCAAACGGGCATCGCCCGCGAGCTTAATGGGATATCCCGCCAGCCGAGGTGGTCGAGTAGATATGTCTTCTCGCCCCCGTCGCTCATGCAGCGCGGGGGCTTTCTTTTTGGACATGCCCCCGTCACGTCCTTGTGGCGGACCGTGCCCGGAAAGAATTCGAGGAGGTGTAATTCATGCCCCAGCAGTACAAAATCGACAAGGTTGCAGAGATCGAGTCCCGTATCGCCGAGAACGCCGGTCTGTTCGTCGTCAACTACAACGGTCTGACGGTTAAGCAGGCTCAGGAGCTGCGTCATCAGCTTCGCGAGTGCGGCGCCGAGATGAAGGTCTACAAGAACAACCTGGTCAAGATCGCCCTCAAGAACCAGGAGCAGCCCGAGATCGACGAGATTCTCGCCGGCCCCGTCGCTTATGTGTTCTACGAGACCGAGCCGGTCGAGGCCGCTAAGGCCCTTAAGGACTTCTCCGCTAAGTCCAAGGGCGTCCTTGAGATCAAGGGCGGTATCTCCGACGGCAAGGCCGTTTCCGCTGATGATGTTAAGGCTATCGCCGAGCTGCCCACCAAGGATCAGCTTCTCGGCCAGATCGCCGGTCTCATCTCCGGTTTCGCTCGCGACATCGCTGTCTGCGTCAACGGCGTTTCCTCTGGTCTCGCTCGTTCGATCCAGCAGGTCTCCGAGCAGAAGGCAGCCTAGTCGCTGTTTTCACCCGCGGCGGCAACGCCGCACCCCTGGCGCATTCGCGCCGTGTTTTAACTGATCTCCGTGCATCCGCACGGAAACCGAAAGGACTTAGAAATGGCTAAGCTTACCACCGATGAGATCATCGATGCTCTTAAGGAAATGACCCTTCTCGAGGCTTCCGAGCTCGTCAAGGCTATCGAGGACACCTTTGGCGTTTCCGCCGCTGCTCCTGCCGCCGTTGTCGCCGCTCCCGCTGCTGGCGCTGCTGAGGCCGAGGAGAAGACCGAGTTTGACGTCGTGCTCGAGGGCTTCGGCGACAACAAGATCCAGGTCATCAAGGCCGTCCGTGAGCTCACCAACCTTGGCCTGAAGGAGGCCAAGGAGGTCGTCGAGGGCGCTCCCAAGGCTGTTCTCGAGGGTGCCAAGAAGGAGGACGCCGAGGCTGCCAAGGAGAAGCTCGAGGCTGCTGGCGCTGCTGTCACCCTCAAGTAATCAGGCTTTCTCGCCAGATTTCTTTGCAGACGGGGTTCGCATTGCGAGCCCCGTCTTTTTTTGTTTTTCGGTCCCTCGGCATCGGTTGCTCAAACTGCCATGTTCTGTGATTTGCGTCGTATCGGGTGCCCTGCCGTTGGGCAATAAAATTGCACCATTCGAGCAATAATTTGCGTTGACCTGCTGAAGAATTGTCTCTGCCTTGTAGTGATATATGGTTCCAGCGGTAAGATGCTTGGGTATCGCAATTTGGTCTGCGGCCGCCGTGCCGCACGCATAGGGCGCATTCTGCGCCTGCGAAAGGATCCTTGAATAACATGAAGGCAATCATCCCCGCCGCCGGTCTTGGCACGCGTTTTCTGCCTGGCACCAAGTGCACGCCCAAAGAGATGCTGCCGGTCCTCGACAAGCCGGTCATCCAGTATGTCGTTGAGGAGGCGCTCGACCCCGAGGAGGTCGACGATGCCATCATCGTTACTTCTCCCGGTAAGCCCGAGCTACTGAACTACTTCCAGCCCGATCGCTCGCTCGAGAACCTGCTGCGCGAGCGCGGCAAGAACGCCTATGCCGATGCCGTCGCCCACGCTGGCGGTATGCCGGTCGACTTCCGTTATCAGTACGAGCCCAAGGGCCTCGGCCATGCTATCCGCTCTGCTGCCGACGCCGTGGCAGGGGAGAACTTCCTGGTTCTTCTGGGCGACTACGTTGTGCCCAACCGCGACATCTGCGACAAGATGCTCGCCGTTTCCAAGGAGCACGGTGGCGCTTCGGTTATCGCCGTCGCTGCTTGCTCGCCGGAGGAAGTCAGCCGCTACGGCGTTATCGCCGGTGAGCGCGTCGGTTCGCTCGAGGGTGCCGAGGACGTTGCCGATGCAGAGCCGGGCGCTGTCTGGCGCATCGGCGGTCTGGTCGAGAAGCCCGCTCCCGAGGCGGCTCCGTCCAACCTGTACATCGTCGGTCGCTACCTGCTGAGCCCGCTGGTCATGGACCTGCTGGCAGATCAGCAGGCCGGCAAGGGCGGCGAGATCCAGCTTACCGACGCCATGGCCCGTTCGCTCGACCGTGAGGCCATGTATGCCGTCGTCATCGACCCGCTGTCGGGCTACGACACCGGTACTCCCTCTGGCTGGATGGCCACCAACGCCCTCATGGCCGCAAGCGATCCTCGCTTTGCCGGCGCCTTCTGGGACGCCATCGACGAGCGCGGCGGCTTGATGCGCAAGTAAGCCTTCGGGCATCGACATTTACGGGCGCGGACCTCGGTTCGCGCCCGTTTTTTATAAGAGCTGCGATTGCTGGCTCTCTGTTCACAGAAAATATATGAACAGACGTTCGATACACATACATCTACCTGCGTGTTTTCTGTCGAAAAACTTTGCTACTCCAAAAACTCAATCGCGTCAAGGCTTTTCTTGCCCAACGGTCGGTACCTGATAAACTATTAGGTTGCGATAACTGGCGAAGCTATGCCTCGCCAACCCACCGAGCATTTCCGTGAAGGAGGAAAAACCTGGTGACCTACGCATACACTGCCACTGAGCGCAAGCGCGTCAGCTTCGGGAAAATCCCGGAGGCCATGGAGCTCCCCAACCTTATCTCTGTTCAAAGGGAATCCTTTGAGCGTTTTAAGGACGAGGGCCTTCGTGAGGCGTTCAAGGAATCCAGCCCCATCCAGAGCCAGAACCATGTTCTCGAGGTTACCTTCGGCGAGCATCAGTTCGGCGACCCCGCGCACACCGTCGAGGAGTGCCGCGAGAAGGACATGACCTATCAGGCCCCGCTTCTGACCGACGTCCGTCTCACCAACAAGGAGACCGGCGAGATCAAGGAGCAGCTCGTCTTCATGGGCGACTTCCCCATGATGACCGATCAGGGCACCTTCATCATCAACGGTACCGAGCGTATCGTTGTCTCGCAGCTCGTTCGTTCCCCGGGCGTGTACTACAGCTCCGAGATGGATTCGGGCAAGCAGATCTACAAGGCCCAGATCATCCCGTCCCGCGGTGCCTGGCTCGAGTTTGAGGTCGACAAGCGCGACCAGCTCATGGTCTCCATCGACCGTAAGCGCAAGCAGAGCGCCACGATGTTCCTGCGCGCCCTTGGCATCGCCGTCACCAACGACGACATCATCGAGCTGCTCGGCAACTCCGATGTGATCAAGCGCACCCTGGAGCGCGACACCGCCCTCACTCGCGAGGACGCCCTCATCGAGATCTACCGTCGCCTGCGCCCGGGCGAGCCTCCCACCGTGGACGCTTCCCGCAGCCTGCTCGAGGGCCTGCTCTTCAACCCGCAGCGCTACGATCTGGCCCGCGTCGGTCGTTACAAGGTCAACAAGAAGCTCAACCTCACCACCGAGGAAGAGGTCACGGTGCTCACCGACGAGGATATCGTCGCGACGCTGCGCTACCTGCTGTCCCTCGCTGCCGGCGAGCAGGGCTTCAAGGTCGACGACATCGACCACTTTGGCAACCGCCGCATCCGTACCGTCGGCGAGCTCGTCGCCAACCAGTTCCGTATCGGCATGAGCCGTATGGAGCGCGTCGTCCGTGAGCGCATGAGCTCCCAGGACATCGACGAGATCACCCCGCAGTCGCTCATCAACATCCGCCCGATCGTGGCCTCCATCAAGGAGTTCTTCGGTTCCTCGCAGCTCTCGCAGTTCATGGACCAGGCGAACCCCCTGACCGGTCTGACCCACAAGCGCCGTCTGTCTGCACTCGGCCCTGGCGGTCTTGCCGGCCACAAGTCCGGCTCCAGCCGCCGCACCAACGTGCCGACGGCCGTCCGCGACGTTCACAACTCGCACTACAGCCGCATGTGCCCGATCGAGACCCCTGAAGGCCCCAACATCGGCCTGATCTCCTATCTGGCTACCTATGCCCGCATCAACGAGTACGGCTTCATCGAGGCACCCTACCGCGCTGTGGACAAGGAGACCGGCAAGGTGGCTATGGAAGCCACTTATATGACCGCCGACGAGGAGGACAACTTCATCGTCGCCCAGGCAACCGAGCCCATCGGTGAGGATGGCTGCCTGGTGAATACCCGTGTCACCGCCCGGTACCGGGACGAGATCGTGGAAGTGGAGCGGGAGCGCATCGACTACGTGGACGTGTCTCCCCGTATGATGGTCTCCATCGCTACCGCCATGATCCCCTTCCTGCCCAACGACGACGCAAACCGTGCTCTGATGGGCGCAAACATGCAGCGTCAGGCCGTGCCTCTGCTGAAGCCCCACGCACCCATCGTGGGCACCGGTATGGAGCACAAGATCTGCATCGACTCTGAGATCGTGGTCCTGGCCGAGGGCGACGGCGTGGTCACCTCTGTGGATGCCCGCCATGTCACCGTCAAGTATGACAGCGGCGAGACCAAGGATTATAAGCTGACCAAGTTCCTGCGCTCCAACCACACCACCTGCATCAACCAGCATCCCATCGTGGATGTGGGCGAGCGGGTCCACGGCAAGCGCCTGAACGAAAAGGGCGAGTGGGAGGATCCCACGGTCCTGGCGGACGGTCCCGCCACCGATCAGGGCGAGATCGCTCTGGGCCAGAACATTCTGGTGGGCTTCATGACTTGGGAAGGCTACAACTACGAGGACGCCGTTCTGCTGAACGAACGCCTGGTCCGCGAGGATCTGTATACCTCCATTCATATTGAGGAATTCGAGATCGATTCCCGGGATACCAAGCTGGGACCCGAGGAGATCACCCGTGATATTCCCAACGTGGGCGAGGATGCGCTGAAGGATCTGGACGAGCGCGGTATCGTTCGCGTGGGCGCCGAGGTCAAATCCGGCGACATTCTGGTGGGCAAGGTCACGCCCAAGGGCGAGACCGACCTCACCGCTGAGGAGCGCCTGCTGCGGGCTATCTTCGGTGAGAAGGCCCGCGAGGTCCGTGACACCTCTTTGAAGGTGCCCCACGGCGAGAGCGGCATCGTGCTGGATACCAAGGTCTTTACCCGTGAAAACGGCGATGAGCTTGGCCCCGGCGTCAATCAGGTGGTCCGCGTGTATATCGCTCAGCGCCGTAAGATCCAGGTGGGCGATAAAATGGCAGGCCGTCACGGCAACAAGGGCGTTGTGTCCCGCGTGCTGCCTACCGAGGATATGCCCTTCCTGCCCGACGGCACCCCGCTGGACATCGTGCTGAACCCCCTGGGCGTGCCTTCC
>CAJMOL010000036.1 GCA_905215095.1 uncultured bacterium
CCGCGGACCCGCGAGGAGGAGCTCGAGGAGCGCTGCCGAAGGCTCGAGACCGAGGTGGCCTACCTAAAAAAATTGCGTGCCCTGGTCGAGAGGGACGGGCTCTGACCAGGGCGAAGGTCGAGGCCGTGAGGGTCCTGCGCGAAGAGGGGCACGGGCTGGGGCGCCTGCTGGAGTGCGCCGGCATGGCCCGGTCCAGCTACTACTACGCGCTGTCGCACCCGAAGGCTCCCACCAGGCTCGAGCTCTGGGAGGCCGCCGCCGAGATATTCTCGCGCACCGCCAACGGGTGCGGCCACAGGCAGATCGCCATGTGCCTGCGCGCCGAGCTGGGCGCGCGCGTCGCCGACAAGACCGTGCTCAAGATGATGCGCGAGATGGGGATCCGCTGCGGCATCCGGCGCGAGACCGACTACCATAGGTACAACTCGTACAGGGGCAAGGTCGGAAAGACCTTCGAGAACGTCATCGGGCGCGACTTCGCCGCCGACGGGCCATGGGAGAAGATGGGCACCGACGTCACCGAGTTCAAGCAGCCCTGGGGCAAGGCCTACTTCGCGCCCGTGTACGACTTCGGGAGCAAGGAGATCGTGGCGTGGTCGACGTCCACCAGCCCCGACATGGAGCAGCAGGCGGACCTGCTCGACCGGCTGCTGGAGAGGATGCCGGAGGGCGCGAGGCCCGTGCTGCACTCGGACATGGGCTGGCAGTACCAGCAGGCCGGTTGGTGCAGGCGGTTGGAGGAGGCCGGCGTGGTGCAGAGCATGTCCCGGAAGGGCAACTGCATCGACAACGGCGCGACGGAGCAGGTGTTCGGCCACATCAAGGACGAGTTCTTCCGCGGAAGGACGTGGCCGGACTTCGAGTCCTTCAAGGCGGACCTCGACGACTTCGTGGTCCATTGGAACACGAGGAGGCGTCAGGTTAAACTGAAGGGACTGACCCCGGAGGAGTTCCGGAGACAGTCCCTTGCGGCGTAGTTCTTATTTAAGCCGTCCAGGTTTTGGGGTGCAGTTCATTCCGCCGGGCGCGTTTTCTATTCGGGCCATATAAATTGTGTGCGGCCGGCCTCGCCACCGTCAATGAGCAGACTCTGTCCGGTCATAAACCGGTTGGTCACGCCCACAAAGTAAATCCACTCGGCGATCTCTTGGGCAGTGGCCCAGCGTTTAAGCGGCGTGAGCTCCATAATCTGGCTCCACAGGTGTTCGTCTTCCATCACGCAACGGTTGAGCGGCGTGATAACGCCGCCCGGGTCCACACTGTTGGCGATGGCCCGCGGTGCCAGGCGGTTTGCAAGGTTCTTGGTGTAGGCGATAACGCCGCCTTTGCTGGCGGCATAGACGGGAAACTCCGAACCCGTATGGCCGCTCGCCGACCCCACATTGACCACGGATTTGATAGCCGGCGCCGGCTTGGCGGCAAGCCCCTCCCCCACAAAGGCGTAGCGCTCGGTCACGTTGATGGTGCCACACAGGTTGGCGGCAATGTCATCGGCCGAATCCTGCGTGCCGGCAACGTTCACGATCACTTGGGGTTCAAGGTCGCCTGGAAACGAGCCCGGCTCGCGGACATCAACAATCAGATGGCGGTAGCGCTCGTGCTCGATCGCCGCCGGCAGCAGGTCAAAGCCCACGACCTCGTGGTCCTCGTCCAAAAACCGCTGCACGCATGCAGCTCCGATACCACCCGAAGCGCCCGTGATCAAAACCCGCATACTTGCTCCTTAGGCGGTTGCGTGGCGCTCGAGGTACTCGGAGCCCACATTCTCGCGCTCCCAGCCGCGCACGACCTTGTAGCCCACGGGGCTCAGGAAGACCTCGCACAGCAGCTCGGCGACGGCGCCCGTCAGCGAGCACATAAGGACCTGCACCCAGGTCCAGCCAAAGAACGTGTGGCTCACCACAATGGCAAAGACCAGGTTGTCGATAAACTGGCCAACACCCGTAGACACATAGGAGCGGAAGGCGAAGCTCGCAAAATTATTCTTTTTGAGCATACGACCGAGCGACTGGTTGAGTGTGGAATTAACCACAGCAGAAACGAGCATTGCCAGCGAAGAGCCCAGCACCACGTACCAGGTGCCGCCGATGGTGGCGTTAAGGGCGGTGTTGACCTCGATCATGCCCGTGTCGTAGTAGGCGCCCCACATGCCGGGCGTGAGCGAGCATGCCCAAAAGCACAGGCTCACGGCAAGGTTGACCGCCAGTGCGAGGATAGAGATCTTGATGGATGCCTTGGCGCCAAAGCGCTTGCAGATCATGTCCTGGCACAAAAACGAAACCCAGCTCACCACAAAGCCGCAGTCGAGTGCCAGATACGGCAGACTGATGAGCTCTTTGTTGGCCAGCAGGTTCATCATGATGACGCTCACGAAAAACAGCGAAACCGTTGCCGCGGGAATGCTCCGCAACAGGACCTTGTAGTCCTCCATGACCTTCTTGATCATTATGTACTCCTTTGGTTTTAGGTTTAACGAGCAGGATATCGGACCCGAACTGCTCGAACGTCTCGGTCTTGAGACGACGGTGGGTATGATAGCCGCTCACGCGGCATCAGGCAAGCAATCGGCGCGGCGGCCCCGCAGGGCCACCGCACTGGTGCGTTAAAAGGCTACGTTGCCAAACTCCGACAGGATAAGGTCGGGATTGTGGTCGGTTGCCCAATCCACGTTCCACGGGCTCGTAAACAGCAGCAACTTACCGCCGCGCATGTCCTCGACGCGCAGGGTGTCGCGCGTGAGCGAAAGAGCCGGGATATCGATGGTATCGGGATCGTTCTGGATCCAGCGGATGTCCGTATAGGGCAGCGGCTGGCGACGAACCTCAACACGGTACTCGGCCTTGAGGCGGCGCTCGAGCACCTCAAACTGCAGCACGCCGACCACGCCCACGATGACGCTCTCCATGCCGGCACCCAGCTCGCGGAAGATCTGGATGGCGCCCTCCTGGGCAAGCTCCTCCATACCCTTGACGAACTGCTTGCGCTTGAGCGTGTCGACCTGCGTAATGCGAGCGAACATCTCGGGGGCAAACGTCGGGATCTGCGGATACTGCACGTGGCGCTTGCCGGAGCACACGGTGTCGCCGATGCTAAAGATACCCGGGTCGAACAGGCCCACGATATCGCCCGCGTACGCCTCGTCCACGATGGCGCGGTCATCGGCCATCATCGAGGTACCCGTGGCAAGCTTGAGTTTGCGGTTGCCCTGCATGTGGAAGGCATCCATGCCGCGCTCGAATTTGCCCGAGCAAATGCGCACAAAGGCGATGCGGTCACGGTGATTCTTGTCCATGTTGGCCTGGATCTTAAACACAAAGCCGCTAAAGTCGTCGCGGCAGGGATCGACCGGCTCGCTGGTAAGCGTATCGGTATAGGCGCGCGGCGTCGGGGCCAGACGCAGGAACTCCTTGAGGAAGGGCTCCACGCCAAAGTTGGTAAGTGCCGAGCCAAAGAACGCCGGGCTCAGCTTGCCGCAGGCCACGGCATCCAAGTCGAGCTCGTCGCCGGCGCCGTCGAGCAGCTCGATGTCGTCCATCAGGTTCTTATGGTTCTCCTCGCCGATGAGCTCATCCATGGAAGGATCGCCCAGCTCGGCCTCGACCTCGGCGACCTTCTTGGTGGCGTTGGCATGACCGTCGCCCTCAAAGGCAATGACGCGACGGGTCTGACGGTCGAACACGCCGCGGAAGTTGCGGCCACTGCCGATCGGCCAGTTCATGGGATACGTATTGATACCCAGGACGTTCTCGATCTCTTCCATAAGCTCAAACGGATCGCGGGCCTCGTGGTCGAGCTTGTTCACAAAGGTGAAGATGGGGATGTGACGCAGTGTGCAGACCTTAAAGAGCTTTTTGGTCTGGGCCTCGACGCCCTTAGCGCCGTCGATGACCATGACCGCGGCGTCGGCGGCCATAAGGGTACGGTAGGTATCCTCCGAGAAGTCCTGGTGGCCGGGGGTATCGAGGATGTTGACGCAGGCACCGTTGTAGGTGAACTGCAGCACCGAGGAGGTAACGGAGATACCGCGCTCCTTCTCGATGTCCATCCAGTCCGAGACGGCATGCTTGGCCGAGCTCTTGCCCTTGACCGAGCCGGCGGTCTGAATGCTACCGGTATAGAGCAGCAGTTTCTCGGTAAGCGTGGTCTTACCGGCGTCCGGGTGGCTGATGATCGCGAATGTGCGGCGCGACGAGATTTCATCCGACAGGCTTGCCATGCGGATCCTTTCTTGCATTGAGTGCATTACGTCGTTGTAACCGCACTATTGTAGCCGCGAAATCTCGCTCTAGGGCACCTATCAGGACAAATTCATCAGTTGGGGCCTGGACGAATGACTGTTTACGGTGTTCTGCGGCAGATTGTCTCAATCTGTAACAGGGAGACGGGTTTTTGGTCTCTACCTGTTACAGATTTAGATAAACAGGTGGGCGTCCCAGAAAGATCTCGATCTGTAACATCTAGCCACTCAAAACGGGTCCATCTGTTACAGATTGAGATATAAGGATAGACGGGTGGCCAACGTCTCGATCTGTAACATCTAGCAGCCAAAATCTTCTCCAGTTGTTACAGATTGAGACAACCAGGTGGGGCCCGCCAGCAAAATCTCAATCTGTAACAGGTAGCCGTCCAAATCGGTTCCAGATGTTACAGATTGAGATGAATGAACGAGCGGACAATCCGTATTTGCCTCTTGCAGAACTGTGTATAGTGTATATATACTGTGCTTACCGGTTATATACACGTGTAGCCCAACAGCTAAGGAGCCGCTGTGGACATCATCCTATCCAATTCGAGCGACAAGCCCATCTACGAGCAGATAACCTCGCAAGTCAAAGCTCAGATCTTATCGGGCACGCTCGCTGCGGGAGCCAAACTCCCCAGCATCCGTGCACTCGCAAGCGATCTTGGCGTGAGCGTCATCACCACCAAGCGCGCCTACGCCGACCTGGAGCAGCTCGGGTTTATCTGCACCGTGCAGGGCAAGGGCTGCTTTGTCGCCGAGGGCAACCAAGAACTCTTGCGTGAAAACCAGCTCTGCCATATCGAAGAGCTACTTGCGAAAGCGGCAAGCCAAGCCGAAGCCTTGGGCGTCACGCGCGACAAGCTACACGAAATGCTCGACCTCGTGGCCCCCGAAACCATGCAGTAGCCATCTGCAAGAAAGGCTATACCATGCAAAACCTTTTAGAACTCAAAGGTATCTCACGCCGTGTGAGCGACCGTTTTTCGCTGCGTGATGTCACACTCGCTGTGGAGCCCGGCCAGATTGTCGGCTTTGTGGGTGCCAACGGCGCCGGCAAAACCACGACGATTCGAGCCGCGCTCGGGCTTATAAAGCTCGATGCCGGCGAGGTGCACCTGTTTGGGCAGCGCTGTGGCGCCGACGCGCCCGATGAAGCGCAGCGTTGTCTGCGCACTCGTGTCGGCCTCGTGCTGGACACATGCCCCTTCCCTTCCACACTCAAGGTGACCGAAGTTGAGGCACTCGTAAGCCCGGCATACCCCACCTGGAGCCACGACACCTTCTCCAGCCTCATCGACCGATTTGGCCTCGATCCCAAGGCAAAGGTCAAGGACCTCTCTCGCGGCATGGGCATGAAGTTGCAGCTTGCCTGTGCGCTCAGCCACAATGCCAAACTGCTCGTTTTGGACGAAGCTACCGCAGGCCTTGATCCCATGGCGCGCGACGAGCTGCTCGACGAGCTGCTCGCCTTTGTCGCTGACGGCCAACACAGTGTGCTGCTCTCGAGCCACATTACATCCGACCTCGATCGCACCGCCGACCGCGTCATCTGCATCGACGCTGGCTCGATTATGTTTGACCTACCGCGCGAGGATATTACCGACCGCGCCGGCATCGCCCACTGCACCCAAGCGCAGGCCGCCGAGCTTATGGCTTGCGTCGAAGGCGCCCGTGCCGCCCACCGCGCCTATAGCGTGGATGTGCTCGTGCCCAACCGTCGCGAAACGCTCGAGGCCTTCCCCGAGATTCCTTGCGATCGGGCAACCATTGACGACTACCTGCGCCTCACGCTGAAAGGGGCTTCGAAATGAAACGCGCCTTTATGTCCGAGCTCGCCATCGTTCGCACGCTCGTCCCGAGCATCGCGGGCGTCGGCCTGTTCATATTCGTCGTGCTGACCCTCGCCAACGCATCGGATGGCGATTCCGGTATGAGCGCCGGCGCCTGCGCCGTCAGCGCCATGTCGCCCATCATGGTCATGAGCTCACTGGCAGGCTTCGACAATCAAAACGGATGGGAGCGCTATCGGGCAACGCTGCCCATCTCGCGCAAAGACATCATCTGCGCACGCTACCTGAGCATTGTCGCATTTTCGGCCGTCATGGCGTGCGTCGCCGCGCTTTTGAGCATCGTCGTCATCCCGCTCTTCAACAGCGCGGGCGTCCCTTCGACGGGGCAGGCTGTCTTTGAAATCACAATAGCCTCCGCCGCATCGATGCTCATCTCCCTCATGATGGTGTTTTTGGCACAGCCGCTGTTCTTTCGATTTGGACACATGGAGGCGCTGCGCCTATCCGTTGGCCTGTTTGCCCTGCTCGGATGCCTTGCCATGGCAATGCTGAGCTCCTCCAACCCCATTAGCAACTGGCTCATGTCGATTGCTGGGGCGAATCCCGATCCCGCCGTCCTTGGCTGTCTGTGTGCAGGAATTGCCGTACTGGCGCTCGCACTATGTGCAATCAGCTGCACCGTCAGCACCAAGGTCTATCGAGCACGCGATCTGTAACCACGCGAGCCTCAATCCACGAAGGGCACGATCGCCGCCCCTTCCCGCAAATCCGTGGCAAACGGTATGTCCCCGGCGTGCGCCACCGTACTACTTGCGCAGCGGCTTGGGCAGCGGAATGCCGGCGGCGATGGCTGCGGCGATGATCATGCAGACGATACCCTTGAGCGGGAAGCACATGAGCAGCAGGCCCACAACCATGACGGGCTGACGCATGACCGCACCCATCGTCGATGCCGTGCAGACGGCGACGCAAAAGACCGGATCAGCGCCAGTGAGGATAGCAAAGCCGTAGCCCAGGCTCACGCCCGAGAAGATAACGGGGAAGAAGTGGCCGCCGCGCCAGCCCATGTTGATGAGGGCGGGGGTCAGCATGGCCTTAACAAGACCGGTCGCGATGAGCACACCGGCGGGGATGGTCAGATAGGTTTCCATGAGCACGTCGGCCTGCGTCTCGCCGGCAAACATGGTATAGGGCAGGACCGTGCCACAGATGGCGAGTGCCAGACCGGCCAGCATGGCCTTGACGACAGGACGCTCCCCTATTGCATGGGACAGTGCCTCGCTTGCGTGCTCGGAGACAAAGTACAGCCAGCCGCAGACGGTGCCGATCAACGACAGAGGGACGAGCCAGGTAAGCTCTAGGTTGCCCACCTCGGCGGAGTCGAACCTGGGCATGCCCATGCCGCCGCCCACAAGCTGGCCAAGCAGCAGGTAGGCGCCCAGACCGCCGGCAATCGCAATGCCGTAGACCACCGTCTTTTGCGCCTTGGGCAGCTTGATGGTGATCTCGCCGGACGCGGACTCATCGTCGGTGTCTTCACCCTGGCCGTCGGTGCTACCGGCAAGCGGCGCCACAAAGCCAAAGACGGGCGCGGTAAAGAGCGCCGTCAGGGCAGCCTGGGTGCCCAGCAACGTGAGCTCCCTAAACTCGGCGCCAAAGCGACGCATGCGGTCGCCGACCCAGCTGCACAGACCCGCGATAACGCCGGTCAGGCCGGCCTCCGGTCCAATACTTCCGCCAAACAGCAGCGGCAGCAATGCCGCGAGCGAAAGCTTGCCCAGGTTGTCGTACGGGTAGCGCCCGTCTTGCTTAACCTTAGCCATCACCTGGTTGAGGTCATCGGTCTTGGTGCCTGTCATCTTTTCGTACAGACCGATTAACAGGCCGCCCAGCAGGCAGACAAAAAACGGGTACGGCAAAAAGCCAAACGGGCCGCTGGCAAGCTCGGGCGAAGCAACGCCCAGCGCGTTCGGAATCTCGGTCCATAGATAGTCGATACCGTGCTCCATCGCAAAAAAGAACAGCCAGACCGCGGCGCCTGCGAACGTACCGGTCACGGCAACGCTAACTAAAAACAGCGCACGGTTTTTGGGTTTTGCAAGGCTATCCATCGGGTCCTCCCGTGGCCAAAATCGACAAAGATAGGTTTTATTTTAGAGCGAATGTGGCCCAGACAAGCCAACCATCCGCGCTGCAAACGGCGCCAACGGGAAGCACGGCGGGACAGGCTCAAGGCTCATCCGTTGATAATCGAGGCAATCTCGTGCAGGTCCTCGGCAAAGTAGATGCCCTGTTGGCGCCGCGGGCTCGATAGGCCCTTATCGATCATGTGTCCGAGCAGCGCCTTGAGGTCGTTGTAGTAACCGTCCAGGTTATACAGGATGCACGGAGAGCTCAGGTGCCCCAACGACACCGCGGACATAACCTCGGCAATCTCCTCGAGCGTACCCGTCCCACCGGGAAAGGCGATGAACGCATCGCCGAGCTCGATCATCTTTGCCTTACGCTCTGCCATATCGCTCGTCACGATAAGGTCGTCGATACCGTCATGTTGAAACTCGGCCTCGATAAAAAAGCTCGGCTCAACACCCGTCACGTGTCCACCTGCCTCGAGTACGCTATCGGCGAGCGCGCCCATCAGGCCCGACTTGGACCCGCCGTATACCAACGCGTTTCCGTTGGCGCCAATCCAGTCGCCCAGCTCCTGCACCGCGGGCAAAAACGCTGGGTCATTGCCGGCACTGGCACCCAGATACACGGTGATATTCATATTAAATCCCCCTCATCGTGACGCGCGACGCGCGTTTTAGCGCTGTCGACGACGGTACTCGCGCACGCGTCGCGACAAATCGGCGAGCTCGTCGCGATCGAGCTCTTCCAAATGCTCCAGATCATCCATAAAGCGCGCCATGGTGTCCTTTTGACGCATCTTGATGAGCGTATTGCAGTAGTTCACCGCCACGCCCGTAAGCATGGCGATATAGAAGATGCTGATGACGCTCAGAACGACGGTAATAGCGCGGGCAACCGGTGTCTCGGCCGGAATGTCACCAAAGCCGATGGTCGAGACCGTCTCAAAGCTAAACCAAAGTCCATCGCCAAACGTTAGGGTCGTGGGCTCAGAGAGCCAGACGGCCGTTGAACACAATAGATAAAAGACGAGAAAGAGGCCCGTGATACGCACGAAACCGGCCTGGCGCAACACATCGGCCAGCGTCCTCAGCTTTTTCATCGAGACCCCCCTCAGGACAATCAATCGCTTTTGGTCGGTATTGTCCCACGCCTCCCCTGCAAACGGAACCAATCATCAAGAACGCTTCTAAACGACGGGTTGTGAGGGACAATCCTCCCACGACAAAACGAAGCACGTTTCAATCTGCGGAAAACGGGGCGTTCCCATCGAACTCGCAGCCTGAACTAGTATCTTGATATAGACACACCGCCCACCATCGTGCACGCAACACGCGGAAAGAAAGGAAGCCCACGATGTTTAGACCTCTTCGCAGGAAGAAGCGTGCTATTACCGATCAAGAGGCACGAGAGCTGCTCGTTAATTGCAAACGCGGCATTTTTGCCGTCAACGGAGACGACGGCTATCCTTACGCCATTCCCGTTAACTACTACTTTGACCCCGAGCATAACAAAATTTACTTTCATGGAGCCAAGGCGGGACATAAGGTCGATGCGCTCAAACGCAGCGACAAAGTCTGCTTTACCGTCTATGGCAACGATTGGTATAAAGACGACGACTGGGCACCCTATGTTCAGAGCACCGTGGTTTTTGGCCGTTGCCGCCTCGTGAACGATGACCCGGCGTTTGTCGAAGACAAAGTCCGACAGTTTGCCCTCAAGTACTATCCTTCTGCCGAAGAGGTCGAAGAGGAAATCAAGCAAAGTATCAGAGGCGTCCAACTGTATGAAATTACGATTGAGCACCTTTGCGGCAAGCAAATTCAAGAAAAGTAGCAAACGTGGAAAACGCGCTCGCAACCCTCTGCGCTCTATGCGCCCACGCACATTGACGACATGGGCGCACGCCGCGATACCCGAATCGTGCGACCCCTATACCCCAAA
>CAJMOL010000037.1 GCA_905215095.1 uncultured bacterium
ACGACGTCAGCAGCGACAAAACGAAAACTTCCGTTTGGAAGTGGGTAGGCATTGCGACCGGTGCCGTGATCTTCTTGATCCTCTACACCCTTGTCGTACTGCAAATCGCAGGATTCCATTGGAGGTAAGCCGTGGTTTTGAAGCAGAACGGCAAGACCGGGCGCGTTGCCGACATCGATTCACATAACCCGTTAGAGCGCAGCAGCTTCCACACCGGCGAGGCTACGCTGTCCGCCGAACAGCTTGCGGAAAAGCAGGCGCTCGAGCAAACCGGCGGCTCCAGCAAGCAGAAAAGCAAACTGCTGCTCATCTTGGCCGCCATGGGCCCGGGCATCGTCACGGCCATGGCCGGCAACGATGCCGGCGGCATCTCAACCTACTCGACCGTTGGCGCGCAGTTCGGCTTCGCCACGCTGTGGGTCATCCCTATCATGTGCGTGCTGCTCATCGTGGTGGAAATGACCGCCGCGAAGATGGGTGCCGTCACCGGCAAGGGCTTCGCCGCGCTCATCCGCGAATCCTTCGGCATCAGGCTCACGGCGCTGGCCATGCTCGCGCTGCTCATCGGCAACGTTTGCACCACGTTCTCCGAGTTCGCAGGCATCGCCTCGGGCATGGAGATGTTCGGCGTATCGAAATACATCGCCGTGCCCGTCGCCGCGATCGCCGTGTGGCTGCTCATCGTAGGAGGCAGCTACAAACGCGTGGAGAAAGTGTTCCTTATCTTGTCGCTGGTGTTCCTCACCTACGTGATCGCGGCGTTCTTGGCGCAGCCGAACTGGGAGAATGCCGCCATCAACACCATCGTTCCCCATGTGGTGTACCAACAAAGCTTCGTTTCACTGGTCATATCCATGATCGGCACCACCATTGCGCCCTGGATGATGTTCTTCAACCAGAGCAACGTGGTTGAGAAGGGCATCAAGCCTGACGAGCTGTTCACGCAGAAGGTCGATGTGGTCTCCGGCACCGTAGCTGCTTGCTTGGTCGCGTGGTTCATCATCGTCACCACGGGCACTGTGCTGTATCCGCAGGGAATCGTCATCAGCGACGCCGCCGACGCGGCTGCTGCGCTGGCACCGTTCGCGGGCAAATATGCCGAGGCCCTGTTCGCCATCGGCCTGATCGCAGCCTTGTCTCCGCTCGCAGCCCCTCCTGCAGCATTAACCGGAGGCAGCGTACCGACGCCTGAGCTCGAAAAGTCGTATAGCTTTAAGGTCAGCAGCGATAACTCGTATGTCAGCACAAGCGACGATTCAAAGTTCGGCTATTTATACGATTACGATTACGATGAGGATGACGGTTACAACTTAAAGAGCATAACCCTCATCAATTTTAAAGACGGCAGTGCAAGCCCAGTTGCCATCCCGGACAAAAGCCTTGGATCAGCATGCCCCACATCCAGCAATCAGCTCTACTGGCAAGACGGCAATAATTTGGTCGTATTCTCTCCAGAAAATCATTCCCAAACAGCCCATCCCATCACTTCGGCCAAATATGCCTACACCAGTACAACCGTCTCTTACGACGGCAATAGGGCAGCCGTGGAACACTATGACAATGAATCTGAGCTTAAAAAAATCGAGATTTATGACCTTAAGTCTGACGAGTTAATTCAAACATATCAATCGGATAAAGATGACTCTTCTTGCTACTACTCAAACGATATGAGCCGTCTCTATTTCTGGCCATACGATACTGAGAAAGGCATTGTTTCTCTTAGGGTTTTCAATTGCGATACAGGGTCAACGGAATTGAAAACAGTTAACGTGAAGAAAGACGATAGGTCTTCGGACATCGACTACATTGTCACCAGCTCGAACTCCGACGATATTTATCTTCAGAGCGACACCACACTAATAAAAGCAGACCGCGACGGAAACATGAGCGTTCTATTTAACGATGACGACCACGCTCCTGAATGGCCTTATTCATACCCTTCGGCGGAGTTTTATGCCCTCTACACAAAGAAGGGATCGAACGATCTTTTTGAAGAGGATGACGGGGATTACTATCTCAATGAAGAGGATGCGAATCTTAGTATTTATGACCTGAAAAGTGACAAGATCATCAGCTCAATTGCTTTTCCCTTCGGCGATGGATATCTCGGCGACATCTCGCATGATGGCGGAATCATGCTCGGGACGTACTCAGACGATGACAAGTCTTCGGCATGCCTAGTCGATGCAAAAACCGGGGCCAAGAGCGAGTTTGATTCTCATTGGTGCGGCCCTACTTTCATGAATGGCGATCGCGAGATTTGGACTGATTATTACGATGAAGACTCATCAACGCTTCACGTAAACATCTACAAGTCCAATATTCCCCATTCGCTGCCTGAGGATATTCTCTACTTTGTCCAGACTCACCTGCCGTTTGTTATTGGCGGTGGCGTGGCGATCGTCCTCATCATCGGTGGCGCGATCGTTATTCTTTGCATCCGCAAGAAGCGCGCGAAGGCCGCGAACGGTGCAGTAGCCGCAGCGCCTAAACCTCAGCGTAAGCAGCGTCGTCGTCAGAAGCACGCCCAGCAGAACGCCGTGGCACCCGCGGCACCGACAATGCCGGCAGCTCCAAGCGAGCCTGCCCGCTTCTGCCGTCACTGCGGGACCCCGCTCGTACCCGAAGCCCAGTTCTGCCCCACATGCGGACAAAAGGTAGACTAGCGAACAAAACCCAGTAGACCCCAACCGCCAAGGCCCCGTTCCGGCACATTCCGGAACGGGGCCTTGGCTTGGTGCAGGGGTGCTAATTTGGGACGGTCATCGTCGCACGCCCCAATGAAGTTGCGGTGGAATAGGGACTGTTTTGGCGTCTGGAACCCCCAATTAGTCCCTATTTCACCGCAACTTAAAAAGGGGCGCTGACCGGGTTGGTCAGCGCCCCTTTTGTTGGATGGGTTAGCCTCCGAGATATGCCTTACGCACGTTGTCGTCGTGCAGCAGCTCTTGGCCCGTGCCGGTCATGGTGATCTTACCGGTCTCGAGCACGTAACCGCGCGTAGCAATCGAAAGCGCCATCTGTGCGTTCTGCTCGACCAGAAGCACCGTGGTGCCGGCCTTGTGCAGGTCCTCGACAATCTGGAAGATCTGCTCAATCAGAATCGGCGCCAGGCCCATGGAAGGCTCGTCGAGCATGAGCAGCTTGGGGTTGCTCATAAGGGCGCGGCCCATAACGAGCATCTGCTGCTCGCCGCCCGAAAGGGTGCCGGCGACCTGACGACGGCGCTCCTTAAGGCGCGGGAACTGCTCGAAGACGCGCTCAAGGCCCGGAGCAACCGTGGACTTGGGCTGCGTATAAGCGCCCATCTCCAGGTTCTCCTCGACCGTCATCTGCAAAAAGGCGCGACGGCCCTCGGGGACCTGAGCCAGGCCCTTGCCCACCAGCTTGTCGGCAGGCGTATGGGTAATGTCTTCGCCCATAAACTTGATGGAGCCGGTCTTGGAGCGCAGCAGGCCCGAGACGGTCTTAAGCGTTGTGGACTTACCGGCGCCGTTGGCACCGATCAAGGCCACGATCTCACCCTCGTTGACGTTAAAGGAGATGTCCTTGATGGCGTGGATGGCGCCGTACCAGACATTGATGTTGTAGACGGAAAGCATCGGCTCTGCCATTTAGTTCTCCCCCTTATCCTGCTTGCCCAGATACGCCTCGATAACAGCGTCGTTGTTCTGGATCTCCTCGGCCGTGCCCTTGGCGATGACCTTACCAAAGTTGAGCACGCAGATGCCCTCGCAGATGTTCATAACGAGCGACATATCATGCTCGATGAGCATGATGGCGATGCCGAAGGTGTCGCGAATCTTGACGATGTTCTCCATGAGTTCCGCAGTCTCGGACGGGTTCATGCCGGCGGCAGGCTCGTCGAGCAGCAGCAGTTTGGGGTTGGTGGCAAGCGCGCGGACGATCTCCAGACGACGCTGAGCGCCGTAAGGCAGCGATCCGGCCTGCTCGTTTGCCAGATGCTCCATATCAAAGATGGACAGCAGCTCCATGGCGCGCTCGTGAGCAGCCTTCTCGTGCTTCCAATACGTCGGCAGGCGCAGCACGCCCTCAAAGCCGGAGTAACGCTCCTGGTTATGCAGGCCGACCTTGACGTTATCCTCCACCGTCATGGTGTTGAATAGGCGAATGTTCTGGAAGGTACGGGCAATACCCATGCGGTTGACCTGGTAGACCGACTTGCCCGAGGTGTCCTCGCCGTCGAGCAGGATGGTGCCATGCGTGGGCTGGTACACCTTGGTGAGCAGGTTGAAGACCGTGGTCTTACCGGCCCCGTTGGGGCCGATGAGACCGGCGATCTCGGTCTTGCCGATGGTCAGGCTAAAGTCGTCGACTGCCTTAAGGCCACCGAACTCAATGCCCAGGTGGATGCACTCGAGTGCAGGGCGCTCGCCCAGGTCACGATCGGGAACGATGGCGCCAGAAGGATACGGGACCATCTTGCCCTTCTTGAACTCAAATTTACTGGGCATCGGCTGCCACCTCCTTCTTGGAAGCAAAGCGGTCCTTGACGCGACCGAAGAACGCCTTGAGCTGCGGGTTGTTGGTAAAAATCATGACCAGGATCAGCACGATGGCGTAGATGAGCATGCGGTAGTCCGAGAACTGACGGAGCAGCTCGGGAAGCACCGTGAGCAGCGCCGCCGCGATGACGGAGCCGCGCATATTGCCCAGACCGCCCAGGACCACGAACACCAGGATGAGAATGGACGTGTTGAAGTCGAACTTGGTGGCGGAGAGCTGCGAGAAGTTACCGCCGAAGAGAGCTCCGGCAGCACCGGCGAGGGCAGCGGAAACCACGAAGGCGATCATGCGGTACTCGGTGACGGAGATGCCTACGGACTCGGCTGCAATCTTGTTATCGCGCACGGCCATAATGGCACGGCCGGTACGGCTGCGGACCAGGTTGAGCACGATCACGAGTGCGACCATGACCAGGATAGCACCGGCGAGGAAGGTCGAGTACGTCGACACGCCCGAGGCGCCCTGGGCGCCCTTGATGATGGCGGTGCCGTCCTCGAGCAGGTGCAGGTCGTCGATCGTAGAGTTGCCCGTGATGTTAAAGATCACGTGCAGGCCGCGCGAGTCGACACCCACGATAAGGCAAGTGACGATCTCTTTGATGATCTCGCCAAAAGCCAGGGTCACGATGGCCAGATAGTCGCCGCTCAGGCGCAGGACCGGGATACCGATCAAGAAGCCCAAGACGGCAGCAGCGACAGCGCCGACCACGATGCTGATGATAAGACGCACCGGATCGGAGGGAACGGCGCTCTCGAGGGCAACGGCGGTGACGATACCCGTATAGGCGCCGACACTCATAAAGCCCGCATGGCCCAGCGAAAGATCGCCCGCGATGCCGACGACGAGGTTAAGCGAGATGGCCATGACGATATAGGCCGTGATGGGAACCAGCTGACCGGCGATCATGCGCGGGATCATATGGTTGGACTGCATAAAGAACACGATGGCGAAGGCCACGATGCACATGGCGTACGTGACAAAGTCGTGACGCGTCTGCTTGTCTTTAAGAAACTTCATAACGCTCACCTACACCTTCTCGGGGACGTACTTGCCCAAGAGGCCGGCAGGCTTGACGAGCAGGACGATGATCAAAACACCAAAGACGATGGAGTTGGCAAGGCTCGTGGAAATGTAAGCCTGCGCCATCGCCTCGATGATGCCGATGAGAATGCCACCGACAAAGGCACCGGGGATGGAGCCGATGCCGCCGAAGACGGCGGCGTCGAAGGCCTTGATGCCAGGCATGGCACCCGTCGTGGGCTGCAGCACCGGCGAGTAGGAGCACAGGAGCACGCCGGCGATGGCGGCAAGGGCAGAGCCGATGGCAAACGTCATCGAGATGGTGCGGTTGACGTTGATGCCCATGAGCTGAGCGGCGGCCTTGTCCTCGGACACGGCACGCATGGCCTTACCCATCTTGGTCTTACCTGTAAAGAACATCAGGCCGGCCATGATAACCAGGCAGGCGACGATGGTGACGAGCGAGACGGCGCTTACGTTGAACTTGGCCAAGAACTCCGGCACCTGGAAGGTGACGAGCGAAGTAAAGTTCTTGGGCGTGGCGCCCCACAGAAGCTGCGCGGCGTTCTGCAGGAAGTAAGACACGCCGATAGCCGTGATCAGAACGGCCAGCGGGCCCGCCTGACGCAGCGGCTTGTATGCCAGACCCTCGATGAGAACACCGAGAACGGTACAGACCACACAAGAGAGAACTACAGATGCCCAGCCCGGGAGGCCGAGATACGACGTGGCGCAGAACGAGACATAGGCACCGACCATGATGACATCGCCGTGAGCGAAGTTCAGCATCTTGGCGATACCGTAGACCATGGTGTAGCCCAACGCGATGATGGCGTAGACGCTGCCCATGGACAGGCCGTTGACCAGGTATTGGATAAAGACCGTCATGTTCCACATCCCCCTTTCGAATAGGTTTCCAGTTGATGTATGAAACAGGGACGTTACATCGTCCCTAGATACCAAGCAAGCAGGGAAGGCCAAAACCTCCCCTGCTTGGGATCAAAACCGCTCTATGTAAGGCGGCCAATTAGGCCTGTACGTACTTGCCGTCGGTGATGACGTACGCCGTGGGCTCCTTCTGGACCTGACCCTTATCGTTCCAGGTGAGCTTGCCGGTCAGACCGTCAACGGTAATCTTGAGCATAGCCTTGGACAGCTTCTCGGCGACCTCGGTCGGGTCGGCGTCGACACCAAGACCGGCCTCCTTGACGGCCTCGGCCACCGCGTGCACGCCGTCGTAGGCGTCGGCGGCAAACTGGTCGGGGGTATCGCCGTACTTATCCTTGTAAGCGTTGACGAAGTCGGCGTTCTTCTCGTCGTCGGCGGAGAACGGGGTCATAAGCAGCAGACCCTCGGCAAGAGAGGTGTCGAAACCCTCAACGCCCAGGATGCCGTCCATGCCGTCGCAGCCCATCATCTTGACGTCGTAGCCCATGTCCTTGGCGTTCTTGAGCAGGACGGACGCCGGCGTGTAGTAGATCGGCGCAAAGATCATGGTGGCGCCGGCCTGCTTGGCCTTGGTCAGCTGGTTGGTAAAGCTCGTGGCGGAGTCGTCCTTAAAGGTCTCCTCGTCAACAATCTCGAGCTTGGACTCAGCGGCCTGGGCCTTAAAGGAATCTGCGATGCCCGAAGAATAGGCGTCGCCGGAGTTATAGAACAGCACGAACTTCTCGTCCGCATACTTCTGCGCCAGGAACTTGGCAGCGTTGACACCCTGGTTGGGGTCGGTGAAGCAAACCTGGAAGACGCAATCCTTGCCGTCGGTGACGTCCTCGGAGGACGCGGACGGGGTGATCATGAACGTCTTGGGGTCGTTACCGCACTCGGCGGCAACGGCAACCGACGCACCCGTGGTGGTCGGACCGACGAGGGCCTGCATGCCCCAGTCGAGCAGGGTGTTGAAGGCGTTGACGGCCTTCTCGCCGTCGGCCTGGTCATCCTCGGCCTTGCTGGCAAGCGGCAGCTCCTTGGTCGAGAAATCCTTGCAGCCGAGCTCGACACCCTGGGTAACGGACTTGCCGTAGGACGCGTTGGCGCCGGTCAGCGGGCCGATGGTGCCGATCTTAAACGAAGCGTCGCTCGAAGCGGAACCGCTGTCGCCGCCGCTGGAGGAGCAGCCAGCTAGAATGGACATCGCCCCCAGACCTGCTGCGCTCGCGATAACGCTCCTGCGATTCATAACAGGGTTCAATGACTTACCGGTGAGGCTCGACATGCGGCTCTCCTCTCAAATCTCGTCGGGTTTCGGTTGCCCGACAGGCCATCCTTCGCCGTGTTCGGCGTTCGCAAAATAGTAGACGCTTTAGTTGAGAAAAGTGGCGATTATTTCAACTTTTCTTTTGCTTTGTCCATTTATCCATATTAATGCGTATTTCTATCGGTTTATGCAGTTTAGCCACTTTATTATGTGAAAGTAATGTTTCTGTTCTGTTACAAGCGTCCTTGCCCTGCATAAAACGGCCCCACCGGTCTCGTTATATGCACTTAGGCGGCGATGTACTTGCCGTCCTGGATCACATAAGCCGTAGCGGGCTTTTCGACCTGGCCCTCGTCATTCCACGCCGACGAGCGCCTGCATGCCCCAGTCGCACAGGGCAAACCTTATGGCGCAAACGTTGACAGTTTGTTACGGAAGCTCGTTTGTAGCGAGCGTGTTTCCAATGTTTCCGCAGCGTTTCGGGGGTGCCGTTTTGTGCGACTCCTGTTGCCTGGCGAGCACGCACCCTCTGTTCACGCTAGAATGCACTCAACCTTTAAGCGGTTAATCCATCCATGAGATGCACGAAGGAGCTATCTATGAGCGAACCCCTGCGCACCGTGAACGTCGGTCTGATCGGTCTGGGAACCGTCGGCGGCGGCGTGGCCCGTCTGATCAAGAGCCACCACGATGAGTACCTGGCAGCCTACGGCATCGACCTTAAGCTGACCCGCGCCTGCGCGCTTGCCTGGGAGCAGGCCGAAGCTGTCGGTATTGAGCGCGAGGCCTTTACGAGCGACTGGCACGACGTCGTCACCGACCCCGCCGTCGACATCGTCGTCGAGCTGATCGGCGGCGAGCACCCCGCGACCGAGATCTTTACCACCGCCTTCGAGAACGGCAAGCACGTCGTCTCTGCCAACAAGGCCCTGCTGGGCCGTCATGTCGAGACGCTCGCCGAGAAGGCGCGCGCGTGCGGCGTGCAGATTAAGTGCGAGGCCAGCTGCGGCGGTGGCATCCCCATTGTCAGCACGCTCGAGCACGACCTGGTGGGCAACAAGATCCTGACCATCGCCGGCATTCTCAACGGCACCACCAACTACATCCTGTCGCGCATGGACGCCGAGGGCGCCGATTACGCCGACGTGCTCGCCGACGCCCAGGCCAAGGGCTACGCCGAGGCCGACCCGTCCGCCGACGTCGACGGCTTCGATGCCGCCAGCAAGACGGCAATCCTCGCCTCCATCGGTTTTGGCACCCGCGTTACCACCGACGATGTTTACCAGCAGGGTATCCGTACCATCGGCGCCGAGGACATCGCCCAGGCCCGCGAGCTCGGCTACACCATTAAGCTGCTCGGCATCGCCCGCAACACCGACGCCGGCGTCGACGTCCGCGTGCATCCCACGCTGATCCCCGCCGACCACATGCTTGCCAAGGTCAACGGCGCCATGAACGCTGTCTACGTGGTAGGCGACGCCGTGGGCGAGACCATGTTCTACGGTGCCGGCGCAGGCTCCTTCCCCACCGCGAGCGCCGTCGTGGGCGATACCCTGTCGCTCTCCGAGCAGATCAGCCGCGGCGTGGCTCCGCTGCCCGAGATTGAGCCCTATGGTCACAACCTCGCCTTTAAGCCCATGGACGAGCTCCAGACCAAGTACTATGTGCGCCTGAAGGTCGCCGACCGCGTGGGTGCCCTGTCCGAGACGGTCGACATCTTTGCCAGGCACAACATCTCGATCTCGCTCATCAACCAGGTCGAGGACGGCAAGTCGGGCGTCAACGATGCCTGCTCGGTCATCTTCCTGACGCACCGCGCGCTCGAGAAGGACGTCCAGGCTGCCGCGGCCGAGCTTGCCAACGTCGGCTGTGTGGCCGAGGTCGCCAACGTCCTGCGCATCGAGGACGTCGAGGCCTGGACCGAAGGCGTCATGGCCAACTAGCCCAACACCCGCTTATCAATACGCACCTCGGGGGCTCCCGTCCTATGTGGGACGGGAGCCCTTTTCTATCCGGCTTCCAAGCACAGCGGCAAAGCGGCATTTACACGAGCCGTTCATCGGTAGCGCGGGTTACCGTTCACCGATATGCGAACGCAGCCGATTCCGGCTCCCGTTACGCTGTGCTGCGTATGTCCGCCCAAAACGAGAGGAAAGCCCATGCTGCTCGAGGGTAAGAAAGCAATCATCACCGGAGGCACACGCGGAATCGGCTATGCGATCGCCTGCCGCTTTATCGAGGAAGGCGCCGCCGTCACCGTCTTTGGCTCGCGCCAGGAGAC
>CAJMOL010000038.1 GCA_905215095.1 uncultured bacterium
CGTCGCAGGTCAGCACGGCGCCGTTGAGTGCCTTGGGCGCCAGCAGCTCGCAGAACTCAACGCCGTCGGCAAGAGCAAGATCAAGCTCTTCCTCGTCGGCGGGCATCTGCTTCTTGGTGCGGCGATACACCAGGCGCACGTTCTTCACACCAGCCAGGCGCTTGGCCACGCGGGCAGCATCCATGGCGGTGTTGCCGGCGCCGATGACTACGACGTCCTCGCCCAGCTCGAGCTTCTCGCCCTTCTTGGCGGTCTCGAGGAACTCCAGCACGTCGAGCTCGGCACCCTCGCCCAAGCCCGCAGAGCCGGGCATCCAGGCACCGGTGGCCACGACCACGTCGGTAAAGCCCTGGGCCTTGAGCTCTTCAATGGAATCCACGCGAGCGTTGAGCTGCACCTTAGCGCCAAAGGCCAGGCAGAGCTCGGCATCGTGGGAGATATCGTCGCTCGCAATACGGAACTCGGGGATCACGTGGCGGACCACGCCGCCGAGCGAATCGCGGGCCTCAAAGATAGTGACGGGCACGCCGGCACGCGTCAGGAAGAACGCCGTCGCCAGACCGGCCGGGCCGCCACCGATAACGGCAACGTTGTGCTCGCCGTCGTTGGCAATGGCCTGGGGGCGCAGCTTGGGCAGCACGGCGGTCATGGCCTCGCGGGCGGCCTTGAGCTTGCTGGCGCGAATCTGGGCGCCCTCGGGCTCGTAAAATGCACGCTCGCAGGCACGGCCGCAGGGATGCGGGCAGATGGTGCCGGTAATGAACGGCAGGGCGTTGCGCTCGATGATGATGTTGAGTGCGTCCTCGTAGCGGCCCTCGTCAACAGCCGCCAGGTAGGCGGGAATATCCTGCTGGATGGGGCAGCTCGTGCGGCACGGCGTGGTAAAGCAGTCGGAAAGTGGGCTCTTGCCGGCGACCTTGCGGTCGGGCAGCGGGCGCAGCGGCTTCTTGTAGAGCGGGTTGGTGAGCGAGTCGGTCTGAATCGCGGTCACGGCCTCGAGCGAGACGCCCGCGAACGGCTTGCCATCCAGGTCGGTAAACTCGCCAGCCATCTGGCTAAAGCGCTCGTAACCGCCGGGCTTGAGCACGTCGGTCGCCAGGGTGACGGGCCAAATGCCGGCATCATACAGAGCGCGGATGTTGTAGACCGTGGCACCACCGGAGTAGCTGATACGCAGCTTACCGTCAAACTGCTCGGTAATGCGGCGGGCAGCCTCGATGGTCAGCGAGAACAGCGAACGGCCGGACATGTACATCTCGGTGGAGGGCAGCTCGTTCCTCGTCACGTCGACGGGGAACGTGTTGGTCAGCTTGACGCCAAACTCCAGGCCGCGCTCGGCGCACAGGGCAATCAGGCGCTCGAACATGGGCACGGCGTCGACCCACTGCAGGTCCTCGCGGAAGTGCGTGTCATCGAAGACGATGTAGTCAAAGCCCAGCTCGTTGAGGCGCTGACGTGCAAACTCATAGCCCAGCAGCGTGGGGTTGCACTTGATGTAGGTGTTGAGGCCCTTCTCGGTGATCAGATAGGTCGCGATGCGCTCGATCTCGGCCGGCGGGCAGCCGTGCAGGGTAGACTCGGTGATGGAGTTGGAGACGCGCGCCGGGATGGACTCGACAAACGCGGCGTCAACATGCTCAAACTTGTCCAGGTTAGCGAGCGCCCACGTGCGGCACTCATTCCAAACCTCGGAGCCGCTGGCGTCCTTCATGCCCTCGATGTAGGCGTCGACCTTGGGGCTCTTGATGCCCTCGAGGTCATAGCCCACGGACATGTTGAAGACAAAGCCGTCCGGGCTGCCCAGACCGTACTCGCGAGCGATCAGGTGGCAGGCAAACCATGCCTTCACGTACTCGGCAAAGGCCTGCGGAACCTCGAGCTCGGTCGACCACTCGCAGTTGTAGCACTCGTCCTGCGCCACGATGCAGGGTTTGTTCACGCACTTGGAGAGCTCCTCGCCGTCCATAACCTGAACGGTCTTGAGCTCAAAGAAGCGGGAGCCGGCCACGTAGGATGCCACGATGTTCTGGGCCAGCTGCGTATTGGGACCGGCGGCCGGGCCAAACGGAGTCTCGATGCGCTCGTCAAAAATGGGAAGCGCTCCCTCCTGGTTGGCCGTGACCATCTTGCGCACGCCAAAGATGGCGCCCTGAGTCTTGTGCTCCTCGATGATCCAGTTCATCAGCTGCGAAAACGGGATCGGCCTCATGATGTCGCTCATAATGAGCTCCTCTCTGTAACGCCCGGCGAGACCGCGCGGCGGGCGCAAATACGGTGTAGCGCTAGCACAGCGCCGGCGACCCCGCGGAGGCCGCCTATACGTGCGTCGGATGCGGCGAAACATCCGACGCACGCGAATCTACTTGTGAATTAGTAGGCGCGATCGTTGAGCGTGCTCCAGAGCTTCTTGGACTCAGCCATGGTCCACGCGTTGATCTTTTCCTCATCGATACCGACGAACTCGCGATCCTTGTACAGGACGCGGCCGTTGATGATGGTGGTGCGGCAGTTTTTGCCCATCATGCCAAAGAGCATGTGGCCGTCGATGTTCTCCTCGCTCAGCGGCGTAAAGGGCTTGTAGTCCATGACGATGACGTCGGCGGCAGCGCCGGCCTCGAGCACACCGAGCTTGCGATCGAAGTACTTGCTCGCCATCTTGGCGTTGTTCTCGAACAGCATGGTCATGGCCTCGCACCAGCCCACGTTGGGCATGGCGGCGTTGTGGCGCTGGATGATCAGGAAGACCTTGAGGCTCTCGAGCATATCGTGGGTGTAGGCATCGGTGCCCATGCACACGGGGATGCCGCGGCGGAAGAACTCGAGCACGGGGGCGCAGCCCACGGCGTTGCCCATATTGGATTCGGGGTTGTTGACGAGCCAGGTGCCGGACTCCTTGACGATATCCATCTCGGCAGGCGTCACGTGGATGCAGTGGCCGAGCATGGTGTCGGGACCCAGCAGGTTGTGCTGCAGCAGGCGCTCGACGGGACTGATACCGCCGCGGTTGAGGCGGGAATCCCATACGTCGTTCATGCCCTCGCACACATGAATGTGGAAGCCGGTCAGGCCGTTGTTGGCCTCGGCCATCTTGTCCATGGTCTCGTCCGACAGCGTAAAGGTGGCGTGACCGCCAAACATGGCGGCGATCATGTGGTTATCGTTATCGCGACGCTCCTTGGCGGCCCACTGGGCAAACTCGGCGTTCTCGGCAATGGCCTGGTCGCATTTTTCCTGGCCGCGGCGATCGGAGACCTCGTAGCACAGGCACGAACGCATGCCCAGCTCCTGAGCTGCATCCTTAATGGTAAAGAGGCTGCCCGGGATCTCGCAGAAGCTCGCGTGGTGATCGAAGATCGTGGTAACGCCATCGCGGATGGAATCCAGAATCGTGGCATAGGCGCTGGCCTTGGTGCCGTCGAGCGTCAGGTTGTCGTCAATCTTCCACCACTGCTGCTCAAGATTCTCCAGGAAGTTGGTGGGGTTGCAGCCCTTAATGGCAAGGCCGCGGGCCAGACCCGAGTAGATGTGGGTGTGGCAGTTGATAAGTCCGGGCATGATGAGGTTGCCCTGGGCGTCGACGTACTCGGCATCCGGGTACTTGGCCTTGAGCTCGCACTCGGGACCTACTTCGACGATCGTATCTCCGTCAATGGCGACCGCACCGTTGGGAATAAACGGAGTCTGAGCGTTGCGGGTAAAGACGGAACCGTTAGCGACCAGAAGCATAAATGCTCCCTTCAACATCAGAGGCGGGGTTTGACACCTCTGACATGGCGGAAGTGCGAAGCGCCGGCCTACACCGGAAACGGGCCCTCTCCCGTCAACGCTTCACCAAAGGGACAAGCCCTTTGAAGTGCGGCTTGGCGCCGCATGGCGCCGGCGGACGAGGCGATGCGTCCGCCGGCGAATAGCACCGAATCGGTTACTTCTTGCTCTCGGGCAGGACCAGATCCACAGCGGCATCCTTGGCGGCATCGATGTGCTGAGCCACGACCGGCGTCTGCGGAAGGATCAGGTTGAGCACGATGGCCATGATGGCGGTGGGGGTCACAGCGTTGGAGCCGATGACGGTGGACACCCAGGTGGGCATGCCCTCGCCGGCGAGGCAGCCGCTGGCCATCCAAATACCCAGGCCAAAGACGACCGAGGTGCCGACGATGGTGGTAGTACGCTGCGTGAGGCCCTCGCGGGTGAACATGCGCACGCCGTTCATGGTGATGGTGCCAAAGACGCCGACGGTCGCGCCGCCGATGACGGGCTGCGGGATGGCGGAAAGGACGGCAGAGAGCTGCGGGAACAGACCGGCGATGGCAAAGACGGCCGCGATGATCACAAAGACCCACTTGTTGACGACCTTGTTGGAGCAGATGATGCCCACGTTCTGGCCAAGGGCGCTGGTGGGAAGACCGCCCAGCAGGCCGCCGACCATAGAGGTGAGGCCCTGGGACACAATAGCGCCGGAGAGCTCACGCTCGGTGGGCATACGGTCGATGGAACCAAGGCAAGCAGCAGAGACGTCACCGATAACCTGGATGGCGACCATGGGGAACACGACGGCGAGGGTAATGCAGACCTCGGGATCAAACTCGAGCGCGTAGGGCATGAGCTTGGGAAGGGCGAAGACCTGAGCGGTGGCGACGCTGGAGAAGTCGATCATGCCAAAGGGGATGGAGACGATCATGCCAACGATCATGCCAAAGAACACAGATCCCAGCTTGAGCGTGCCCTTGCCAAAGTTGGCGAGCGCAAAGACCACGGCGAAGGTGATAAGAGCAACGCACCAGGCCTGCGGGGTGCCCCACAGCGGCGTACCCATACCGCCGGCCATATACTTGACGGCCGTGGGATACAGCGAAACGCCGATGGAGAAGATGACCGTACCGGTCACGACGGGCGGGAACAGCCACTTGATCTTGCTGTAGGCCAGACCAAAGAGGACCGCGACGGCACCGCCGACAATCTCGCCGCCCAGCAGCGCGCCAAAGCTAAAGCCCGAGGCACCCATGGCCTGCAGGGCCGGCAGGAACGCGAACGAAACGCCCATGACGATGGGCAGGCCGCCGCCGATGCGACGGAAGGGAGCGAAGGCCTGAAGGGCCGTATCGATCGCCGAAAGAATGAGGGCGACCTGGATGATGTCGGTGCTCTGCTGGCTATTAAAGCCGTAGACGCCGGCCATGATGACCGCCGGGGTAATGATACCGGCAAACGATGCCAGTACGTGCTGAAGGGCACACGGGATCATTTCCTTAACGGGAGGCATGCCTTCGCGAGTGAACAGGGCTTCAGTGCCGTTCGTAACCGTCTCCTGGGTCATTTGACCACCAATCCTCGAAGTAGTTGTTTTCGCATCTAACGCTCTATTGTGACGCAGTGCGGGGTTGAGGTTGTGCCTTCATTGCATATCGTATTAAAGATGATTCTCATTCTCAATAATAATTTTTTGTTATCAGACTATTCCTCAGCTGAGATAACGCATTTCCGCAGGTCAGGAAAGTGTCTGGTCAAAATAACATCTTACTTTTCTTTTGGTCAACCGTTTACCGCTAAATTCCTACCGTTCGTCTGCATTACGCAATGTACCTGCGGATATACGAGATGATGGGCAGCGTGTTACCATGAGAAAAAATTGTTATGAACATTTCCGATTTCACCCAAAGGAGTTGCCCGTGAACGAGACCGTACGTCGCTTTTTGCCGATGGTCGATTTCCTGGAGCAGGTACTCGGTAAGAACAGCGAAATCGTCCTACACGATTTCTCGGATCCCGACCACGCCATCGTTGATATTCGCAACGGCATCGTGAGCGGCCGCAAGGTCGGCGGTCCCGCCACCGATCTGGCACTCAAGATCATGCACGACGCCAAGTATCGCGACCTGCCGTTTATTACGGGCTACGAGGGGCGCGGTGCCGGTGGCAAGACGTTGGAGTCGGCGACGTACTTTATCCGCGAGAATGACGAGATCGTCGGTATGCTCTGCGTCAACACCGACCTCTCGACCGTGCGCTCCATCAACGCCATGGCGCAGCAGCTCATGGCGTGCTTCGACGCGGCGCCGACGCGCACGGAGCCCGCCCCTATCGAGGTCGAAAGCCTTTCGGAGTCCACACAGGAGCTCATCGACCGCAGCATTGCCGAGCTGCTGAGCGCTCGCGGGCTGGATGTGACGTCGCTTGGTCAAAGCGACCGCGTGGACGTCATTCGCCACCTCAACGGCAACGGAGTGTTCATGCTCAAGGGCGCCGTAGCCTGCGCCGCCACCGCGCTGGGCATCTCGGAGCCCAGCGTCTACCGCTACCTGCAAAAAGTCCGCAAGGAAGGCTAACCCGCTGACTCCTTGGGGACGGAGGAAAACGGATCATTTTTGTCGCATCGCTTGACAAAAGACCCTGCAGTTCACACGCGCTGCAGGGTCTTTTTGCATGTCATGTTTAGTTGTTGCCAACGCCTTAGAGAGCGGCGACGACCTCGATCTCGACCAGACCGCCGGCCGGAAGGGCGGCAACCTGGAAAGCGCTGCGCGCGGGGAACGGAGCCTCGAACTTGGAAGCGTAGATCTCGTTCACGGCAGCGAAGTCGGCGATGTCGGCCAGGTAGACCGTGGTCTTGACGACATCGGCAAAGGTGGCGCCGGCAGCGGTCAGCAGCGCCTCGACGTTAGCAAGGGACTGCTTAGCCTGGGCCTCGACGCCCTCGGGCATCTTGCCGGTTGCGGGGTCGATGCCCAGCTGGCCGGACAGGAACACCATGTTGCCGGCCTGGATACCGGGGGAATACGGGCCGATGGCTGCGGGTGCGTTATCGGAAGACACGACGGTCTTGCTCATGTTTTTCTCCTTACGATCAGATAGAGAGCGTGAGCGCGGTGTTCACACCGGGAGGCACAGTTCGGTCTGAACACCGCGCTTGATTTGGGATAGTACTCAAGGTTTCCGCGCGATGCAAGATTATTATCACGTTGCGAGAATAATTTATCGCCCAACGGCGCCTGTCGGCCGCTGAACGGCACGACCGGACGGTGAAGCTCAAAATGATCCGTTTCCCTCCGTCCCCCATGGATCACCTGATCCGCTGGGGACGGAGGGAAACGGATCATTTTTGCTGCAAGGGCTGCTGAAGACTTTGTCCTGCTTGGGCTGCGGTCATCGTCCGCCGCAACAGCGCCACTATACTTTTGAATATCTGAGCATTTTGAAAGGCAGGATATGACCGCAACCGCCAGTCGAACCACCAACCGCAGACCCGAGCTTTTGGCGCCCGCCGGAGGGCCCGAACCCTTTGCCGCCGCACTAGCCGCCGGGGCAGACGCCATCTACTGCGGCATGGGCAGCTTCAACGCCCGCCGCAAGGCCACCAACTTTACCGACGAGGCCTTTGAGCAAGCCTGCCGCGCCGCGCATCTAGCCGGGTCGCGCGTCTACGTCACGGTAAACATCGTCATCAAGCAGTCCGAGATGGGCGATGCGCTGCAACTCATCCACCGCTGCTCCACGCTGGGCGCCGACGCCTTCATCATCCAGGACTGGGGCCTGCTCTTTGAGGTCAAGCACACCATGCCCGGCATCGAGACGCATATCTCGACCCAGGCGAACATCCACGATGACCGCGGAACTATCTGGTGCCGCGAGCAGGGCGCCGACCGCGTGACCCTCTCGCGCGAGCTTTCCATCGACGAGATTGCCGCCATTCACGATGCCGCGCCCGATGTGGACCTTGAGGTCTTTAGCCATGGCGCCATCTGCTTTTGTTACTCGGGCCTGTGCCTGCTTTCGAGCTTTGCCATGGCGGGACGATCGGCCAACCGTGGCATGTGCGCCCAGCCCTGCCGCCTGCCCTACGAGTTGATCGACGAGAACGGTCGCGCGCTCTCCCCCGCCGGCCGCGAGCGTGCGCTATGCCCGCGTGACACCAACACCTCACAGCTTGTTCGCCGTCTGTATGACGCCGGCGCCGCGTCGCTCAAGCTCGAGGGCCGCATGAAGGCGCCCGATTACGTGTACTCCATCGTTGATGTGTATCGTCACGAAATTGACGACATGCTATCCGGAGCCACCGTTGCCAAGGACGAGGAAGCCGCCCGCCAGCGCCAGCTCAAGCGCTGCTTCAACCGCGACTTTACGCACGCCTATCAGGACGGCACCTCGGGCGACGAAATGATGAGCTATGAACGTTCCAACAATCGCGGCCAGATCGTGGGCACGGTGCTGGGCAGCCGTCTGGCCAACCGCGATGTGCGCGGCCTCAAGCCCGACGACCGCCGTCGCCGCGCCGCCATCGCCCGCATTGAGCTGTTTGAGCCCGTGGGCAAGGGCGACCTGCTGGAGCTTCGCCACGATAACGAGTTTGACCAGTTCCTGACCACTATTGCCGCCGATGATGCCGCCGCCGGCGATGTTATCGAGTGCCGCGTGCCCCGCAGCATGCCCGAGGGCTGCCGCGTCCGCGTGATTCGCAGTCAGCGTGCCATCGACGCCGCCGGCGCCGCGCTCAAGCGCGATATGCTGCGCCGCCGAGCTGTTGATGTGTCCGTCGTGTCGCGCCTGGGCGAGCCGTTTACCGTCACACTCACCTGCTGTGACAACCCCGCGCTCGCCGCCACCGCCACAGGCTTCACCGTCGAGGCCGCCAAGACTCGCGCCGTCGAGGCGGCAGACCTGGTTGAGCATGTGGGCCGTATGGGTTCCTCGCCCTTTGAGGCTGCGAGCTTTGACGTTTCGCTCGACGCCGGCTGCGGCATGGGCTTCTCCGCCGTGCACAAGGTGCGCGCCGCCGCCTGTAAAGTATTGGAGGAGACCATTCTGGCGCCGTACGAGGAGCGCGCGAAAACGCTCGAGATTCCGTTGCTCGACAAATGTACGCGCGCCATGCCCGAGCATTACCGCGATGAGCCGCAGATCTGCGCCGCCGTCACCACGCTCGAAGCCGCCGAGGCAGCTCGTGCCGAGGGCGCCACGCGCATCTATATGACCACCGATGCGCTCGAGGCCGCCGGTGTCTCCCCCGCCGATGCATTTGAGCAGGGCATCGTGCCCATACTCGACGAGGTCTGCCGCGCCGTCGACCACGAGCGCGTTGACCCGTGGGTTGTTGCCGGTGCCACGGTCGCCATTGGCAACATCTCCGAGCTTGCCCTGGCCGCGCAGGCCGGCGCCACGGCCGAGATTCGCTCTTGCCTGCCGGTGCACAACACGCCCTGCATGGAGGCGCTTGCCGGGCGCGGAGCCGGTGCGTTTTGGCTCTCGCCCGAAATCACGCTCGACGAGATTGTCTCGCTTGGCACCTCCGCGCCCGCAGCCCTGGGCATCACCGTTTTCGGCCGCCCGCGCGTTATGACAAGCGAGCATTGCATTCTGCAGGTTGCCAACGGCTGCATCCACGATTGTGTCAACTGCCGCCTGCGTGCCCGCAAGCTCTCGCTCAAGAATATCGACGGAAAGGTCATGCCCGTCCGCACCGACATCCACGGTCGCTCTCGCCTGTACGACGCCTACCCCATCGACCTCACGCCGCAGGTTCCTCAGCTGCTCAATGCCGGCGTGCGTCGTCTCATGGTTGACGGAACCCTGCTCGAGGCCGATGAGATTGGCCGTGCCGTCGCTCGCGTCCGTCGCGCCGTCGAGGCGGCTCAAGCCGGCCGCAAGCCCGCCG
>CAJMOL010000039.1 GCA_905215095.1 uncultured bacterium
CCATAAACGTTTGTGGTCAACGTGCCGACGACTTGTTGGGAGCTATTGCTGACAACTTCAAAGACGACGCCTTTCGCCGGCTGCTCTAGGCCGGACTCATTG
This sequence comes from uncultured bacterium, assembly GCA_905215095.1. Taxonomy (GTDB): domain Bacteria; phylum Actinomycetota; class Coriobacteriia; order Coriobacteriales; family Coriobacteriaceae; genus Collinsella. The sequence goes on from CAJMOL010000039.1 coordinate 103, forward strand.
TTATCGCCATGATCCTTAAACTTCGAGATTTCAAGGTCAAAGGCGATGGGGATGTTGGGAATACGGCTTTCGAGCTCAACGATACCCGTATCTCCGAGTTGCTCGGCACCGACGGTGTAGCTCCAGCTGTCGTTTGAAATCAGGTAGCCCTCGGGCGCTTTCGATTCGTAGATGGTAAAGGTGCCCAGAGGAACGTCATTGAGGATCGCCCGTCCGTTTTCGTCAGTCGTAAGGGTGCGAGTCCAGCCGGGAGTTGATTGCGAGACGCAGGTGAATTCAGCGCCCGCAAGCGACGCTCCAACCTGGGCGCCGGCATCCGTGGCGGCATCGATTTTTGCAATACGCAAGGTGATGGTGCCGGGCTGCTCGTTAATAGTGACATGTTCGCCGCTGTTTTGTGTGGTGAAGGCTATTCGGTCGCTTCGAGGGATATAGCCTGCCGGGGCTTTGGTTTCGACCAGGTAATATGCCGTATTGGGCAAAAGTGTTGCTTGTGCACGCCCGTTTTCGTCCATCTGGATAGTGCCGACACGTGCATCGCCCGCACTTTCAAAGATATCGAAGGTTGCGCCACCGAGTCTGTAGGTGTCGTTGCCGGCGGTGATGCCAGCCTGGGACGATTGTTTTTGGAAAGATACGGAGACGGCGGGCAGAACATAGAGCATGTCCTGGTGTCGACCCTCGCCCGAGACCGGGCCGTGATAACGCCTGGCTCGATGTGGGGCTGCCTTAATAGATCCGGACTTAGCGCTCTCGTAGAGCCAACGTGCAGCCGCTACGGCCTCGGCGTTTTCGTAAAACCTACCGCTCCTGGCAACTCCCTTGCTATTTGTATACGAATAGGTGCCGTCGGGGCGCGTGGTTCCGTTGAGCATCCACACGGCAATCTGGGTGGCGGCACGGGCGAGATCGGGCGACAGATTGTGGCCGCCAAAGGATGTACTGGAGGGGTATCCGTGACAGACGATGGCGGCAAATTCGTCATCGAGCCATGTCCAGCCCTGGCTATATGTGCGCCATGGCCCTCCCGGCTTGCTGGGGCCGGGGCAGTCTTGATTCATGCAGTACGAAATCGAAGTGTCCTGTGCCTCGTATTTACCGACGCCGAAGGGGCCGCAACCGTCGCTTATGGTGCGGAAATTAAGGGCGTCACTCCCGTCGACGGCGAGTGCGGCTCCTGGTGCCAGGCAGCCGATCAGAAAAAAGAGGAGCAGGAGCAGCGGACCTGTTGCGATTGCGCTGTGGACAGAGTGCGTGGGTGCGTTGGACATGGCTGCTCCTTATCCCTCGTGCGTCGCACGGGGAGGCTGCGACGCGTAGGATGAGGCTACCCCCGAGGTTCATGCGGGTAAGTACCGGAGCCTGACCAAAAGCTTGCCCAATTCCTGACAAATTGAGCTCAAATACAACAATCAAGCAAAAGTGCAGGTAGAAGATAGGGAGAACAGGAAGTCAAAGGTCCTCGTCTCCACAATTGACGCGATTTTCAAACGAATCTCCACAGCTAAAACAAACATCGCCACCCTTGTATCGAACAAGACAACCGCGTTATACTAGCCAACACACAAGCGGGCATCGCCAAGTGGTAAGGCATCAGCTTCCCAAGCTGACACTCGCGGGTTCGAGTCCCGTTGCCCGCTCCAGCTAGAAGCACAAGCACGGCACCATTACGGTGCCGTGCTTTTTTCAATAAAGCGCCGGGACTCGAACCCGACAGGGTGCGAGCGTAAAGCAAACGCGAAGCGTTTGTAGCGAGCAGGCGAAGGCGCCGACAGGCGCCTGAAGCCGGTGCGGATTTGCGAAGCAAATACGCGGATGTCCCGTTGCCCGCTCCATCGAGTGCGGGAGACATGGGGACGGCCAATTCAACAAAGTCTTCCCCCGCGGCTTCGTGAGGCTGAGGAGATCGCCGCAGCCGGTGCGTATTTGCGAAGCAAATGCGCGGACGTCCCGTTGCTTGCTCCAATTCCAAAATGTTAGGTTAATGCCTGCTGCCCATACTTGCACCCGCGCACGGTACAATGGTTGGGTTACGACCAACGTGCCAATAACCAAAAAGGAGCCGCTATGATCGATCGCTATACCCGCCCGGAGATGGGACACATCTTCTCCCTCGAGAACAAGTACGCCATTTGGCAGGAAATCGAGGTTCTGGCCTGCGAGGCCCAGGCGGAGCTCGGCAAGATCGGTATTTCCAAAGAAGAGGCCCAGTGGATTCGCGACCACGCCAACTTTGAGAAGGCGAAGGTTGACGAGATCGAGGAGGTCACGCGCCACGATGTCATCGCCTTCCTGACCAACATGAAGGAATATATCGACGCCGATGTTCCCGAGGGCGAGCCCAAGCCTAGCCGCTGGGTTCACTACGGTATGACCAGCTCCGACCTGGGTGATACTGCTCTGTGCTATCAACTTACTCAGGCGTGTGACCTGATTATCGAGGACGTCAAGAAGCTTGGCGTGATCTGCAAACGCCGCGCCTTCGAGGAGCGCAATACGCTCTGCGCCGGCCGCACCCATGGCATCCATGCCGAGCCGATGACCTTCGGTATGAAGTTTGGCTCTTGGGCATGGGAGCTCAAGCGCGATCTCGATCGTCTTGAGGATGCTCGCAAGAACGTTGCCTTCGGTGCCATCTCCGGTGCCGTCGGCACCTACAGCTCCATCGAGCCGTTCGTCGAGGAGTACGTCTGCGAGCACCTGGGCCTGGTCCACGATCCGCTGTCCACGCAGGTCATCAGTCGCGATCACCACGCCTACCTTGCCGGCGTGCTTGCCACTACAGCGGCCACCTGCGAGCGCATCGCGACCGAGGTCCGCAACCTGCAGAAGACCGATACGCTCGAGGCCGAGGAGCCCTTCCGCAAGGGCCAAAAGGGCAGCTCCGCCATGCCGCACAAGCGCAACCCCATCACCATGGAGAAGGTCTGCGGCCTGTCGCGCGTCGTGAAGGCCAACGCGCAGGTTGCCTTCGACAACGTCGCCCTGTGGCACGAGCGTGACATTTCGCACTCCTCTGCCGAGCGCGTCGCCCAGGCCGACAGCTTCATCGCCCTCGACCACATGTTCCAGTGCCTCATTCGCGTTATCGACGGCCTGCAGCTGTATCCGGCCCGCATGATGGCCAATCTCAACAAGACCCGCGGCCTCATCTTCTCCTCCAAGGTCCTGCTGGCCCTCGTCGATACGGGCATCACCCGCGAGGACGCCTACGCTATCGTGCAGGAAAACGCCATGGCCACCTGGCACGAGGTGCAGGATTGTGTCTCCGGCCCCACCTTTAAGGAGCGTCTCGAGGCCGATCCGCGCTGCACCGTTAGCCAGGAAAAACTCGACGAGATCTTTGATCCGTGGGACTTCCTCACCCGTATCGACACGGTCTTCGACCGCCTGGAGCAGCTGAGCTTCGAGTAGGGTTAACCTAATTCGACCGCTTGCGGATGCATTTCAACCTTTGGCGCCTTGCCCATCTTGGGTGAGGCGCTTTTTTATCGCCGCATCAGCCCCGGGTATAAAATGAAATCTGACTGCTGTTTCGATGAAGGGAGGCGTGTGCCCGGACGTATCAAGCGAGCCGCCATCGTCTCGTTTACGCTCATACTTCTTGTTGCCGTCTGTGTGGGCGCCCTGACGTATATCGTTCGAAGCAGTTCTTCCTCCCCGAATGAAGCCGACAAAGACCTCCCGGTTCTCAAAATCGGCGTTACGGATAACGACCCCTATGTGTATGTCGATACCACGGGCGATTACGCCGGTATCGATATCGGCATCGCCCGCGAGGCCTGCAAGCGCGCGGGGATCAAGCCGCAATTTATCGACATTTCTTGGAATGACCGTGACCGCCTACTCAAAAACGGCGATATCGATTGCCTGTGGTGCGACTATTCTCCCTGTTATCGCGAGGATAAGTATTACTGGACTGAGCCGTATTTGACCCTGACGGTTTCGGTCGCCGCCAAGAAAACGAGTGGCATCAATTCCTTGGCGCATCTCGATGAAAGCAAGACCATTGCGGTGATTGCGGGCTCGGTGAGCGAACGCCGATTGCTCGCAGGGGATCTGGATATCTCGCCGGACGTGCAAATCAAATCGTATGGTTCTGCCGAACTCTGCAAAGCCGCCCTCGCCAAAGGGTATGTCGACTGTTGGATGGCGGACATTCAGTCGCTTGATCGACTCGTTGCCCAGTATCCTGGCGTTTATCGTGTGTTCGCCGGCAACGTTATGACGGTTGACCTGGGCGTCGCGTTTGATGATAGCTATGAGGGGGAGTACGTCAAAAACCTCGATACCGCACTGTCCGACATGGATCGAGACGGCACGATAGAGCACATTGTGGACAATTACAAAGCAGGAGCGACGACAGGCGGGCAAGGAGCGGAATCATGACAAATGACGAGCGCCGCTTTCGCCGAAAGAGTTTAGCCGCAGTGGGCATCGGCATCGTGGCCAGCGTTGCCCTACTGAGTCTGCTCTATATGGTTGGCACGCATCGCTGCCTTGATAAAACGCTTGGGTTCGGCCAGGAAACCATGGTGTTTTTAAAAAATGCCTGCGAAAAATATGACCGATATGAACAGGGAAGAAAAACCGAGGCGACGCACAATTTGGATGCGGCGCTCGAGTCGTTTGCGACGTTCTTGTCGCCTGATCGATTTGAAGTCAACGACGATCTGGTCGAGGAATATGTCCATACCGAGAGCCTTTCGGGAATGTTGGTCATGGACGCCGATGGTCATATGGTCGCCCATTACGATATCGACGGCCGCGATCCACTCATGCTGTGGCGAGAGGAGCTGGCCTGTTCGTCGATTGCATCGATGTATCGAGGGTCCAAAGTTTCCTACTCGACCGCTGTCGAGCGCCGCGGTGTCGACTTTGCCGTGAGTGCCGTTCCATACGGTGATGGGGTGGCGTTGGGGTATCGATCCCTTGCGGCTGAGCCCGCCGATGACTATTCATACACGATCGCCGACGTCCTTGTGAACAACACGTTCCATCAGAGTCCAACAGTGCTTGTGATGCGCGATGCGCAAATCGTTTCTTCAAACGATTCGACCGTCGATATAACCCTTGCCCGGCTTCTCGCCGATAGCGGAATTGACTGGAAAGACGAGGGCGTAACACGTATCGAATATCGGGGGACCACCTTATATGCCGTGCGTGCGGCATATAAGGACTACCGCCTGTTTGCGCTATATCCCAAATCTGAGGTCATGTCCGACAGGATTTCATTTGTCGCCGTCGGCGTCTTGGTGTGCCTTGCGTTTTGGGTCGTGGTACTGTTGGCTCGAAATATCGCTGACCACCGCAATTTGGTCGAAAAGGATAAACAGCTCGGCATTATCAATGCCATAAGCGCCATCTACGATTCGACCTTCCTTTTGCATCTTGACACCCTCGAGATCGAGGGAATCAATATGTCGCCGGCGATAGCGAAGATGTTTGCCGAGCATAGCGAGGCATATGGCTTTATGGACACGGTCTGCCGGGATATCGTGAGCCCCGAAAGCCGCGAAGCGGTCGTGGGGCTCGTAGATATAAGTACGCTTCGTGAACGCATGGAGGGCGTACCGTACTTGGCTGCCGAGGTGCGAGATTGTCGAGGCACTTGGTACTCGCTACAGGTTGTCCCCCAGCATCGCGATGAGCAAGGCCGGTTGGATTCGGTCGTCGTGGCGACGCACAACATATCGATGGTCAAGCATGCCGAGGAGCTGTCATACCAAGATAAACTGACGGGGCTTCGCAACCGCAACTATCTGGAATCGCGTGGAGATAGCCTGGTAAACGAGGACTTGCCAGTGAGCGTGATTATGGTGGACTGTAATTATCTCAAGCGGACCAACGACATTTATGGTCACGAGGTGGGGGATGAACTGCTGCGACGGACGGCGTCCGTGCTGCGGCGGGTGGCTGGTGCGGATTACCTGCCGATGCGCGTTGGCGGCGACGAGTTTTTGCTGGTTTGCCCCCATACTGACAACGAGTCTGCGCTCGGGCTGGAACAGGATCTTCGTCTCGGTCTTGCCGCGGTAAGCGATGAGACCCTGACGGTCAGCGCATCGATTGGCGTGGCGACCGTCGAGACGGCTGGAAATACGCTGGCCGATGTATATCGCGTCGCCGACCACAATATGTATCGGGAGAAGCGCATGGTCCACGCACAGGGTGCGGACTGCTAATCTTGCCCCCGCCAGTCCAAGCATCGTAGGATGTTGAATCGGTGCTTGCGATAATAAGTCGGTCCAGGCGGGGATAATAGACGTCTGAAATTTCTTTCTGAGAGGGGATCTCAATGATTAGTTTTGACTACAAGCCTCAGGGTGTATGCTCTCGCAATATTCACCTCAATCTCTCTGACGATGGCAGCAAGGTGCTGGGCGTCGAGTTTACCGGCGGCTGCGATGGCAACCTCAAGGCCATCTCCAGGCTGGTCGAAGGCGCTCCCGCCGATCGCGTAATCGAGGTTCTCGCCGGTAATACCTGCGGTATGAAAAAGACCTCTTGCGCCGATCAGCTTACGCGCGCTATCGAGGCCGCTCGCGCAGAGATCGCCTAATGAGCATCGCTGATCGCTTTAAGAATGGAATAACGCGTCGAGGTTTTGTGCTGGGTGGCGCCGCTACCGGTGCTGCTGCCGTACTGGCCGGTTGCTCGAAAAAAACGGGCACGAGTGATGACGCCGCTGGCGAGCCGCAGGTTATCAAGGACGATTCGAAGATTGTCTCGATCACTGATGAGTACGAGGCTGTCGATATCGATCTTGAGCCCGCAGCCTCGTGGACGCTGCCGCTGGGCACGCTGCTGTACTACTGCGATGGCGACTACGCTGCCGCGATGATGGCGCCTGCTTCTGCCCTGCATGCCAATACGCTTGGTGTGCTCAACCTAGGCGATGGCTCGCTTACCACACTTATTGAGGATCCCATTGAGGGAACCGGTTATGCGTTTTACGACGTTCGCGCGGGTGATGGCGTGTTCGCGTGGGTCGAGATGAACTTTGCCAATGCGTCCTGGAAACTCTATGCGCAAAACCTTGCAGGCTCCTCCCTTACCGGCAACGCTGTCGAGCTCGACCGCGGTGGCGAAAACTACGATCCGCCGCTCTTCACAGCGTATGGGTCGTCGGTCATCTGGTATAAGATGCCTTCGTCCGGCGGCACCAAGACGAGTAACGATTCGTACTGCTACCGTCAGTCGCCCAGCGAGTCCAAGCCTGAGACTATTTGGAAGTCGACGGGCCGTTTCGCATCCGCCCCGCGTGTGAGCGACGGCATCCTGACCATCTCGCCCCGCGTGCACAATGATGAGGGCGTCTATTACGGTATGACGGCGATCGACCTGACTGACGGCAACAACACGAAGCGAGCTCAGCTGGTGCTGCCTTCGTCGGTTTCGCCTTTCGAGGCCGTGTATATGGGCGACACCTTCGTGTTCTCCATCGAGGCGACGTATAGCGGTGTGGGTAGCCTGGGCAATATGGGCACCTATATCGGTAGCGAGGGCGGGCCGTACCTCTTCCTTTCGCGTGAGCCGCTCGCGTGCACCGCGGGAAGGAAAAATAAATACCTGGTTAAAGTTCAGGCGTCGCATTTTTTGATTGACACTTCGGCTAAGACCTACGGCTCGCTTCTGTCGCCCGACCGAGCCTTGGAGTATGGCGATTATCCTGCTACGGCGGGTAAATCGAACTCGTTCTTAACGTACGCAACGGTGCGTAACAGTCAGGGGATTCCCGAGACGGTTACCGCTCGCTTGTTCTCTCTTTAGTCTCCGAGGGGTTAAAAAGGCGTCGACAGGGGAATAAGCGCGTTGTGACTATGAGTACCGCCCGCCGAGCTATCGCACCCATGCGATACCCGGTGGGCTCAGGTGCGTTAAAATGAGCTTGTTCTTAGCTAATTGAGACAGGGGGGCCGTGTTATGGCTTCAGATGCAAAAAAGATTCTGCTGGTCGAGGATGAGAAGGCAATCCGTGACGCTGTCGCTGCCTATCTCGAGCGCGAGGGCTATTGGGTTGTGGGCGTGGGCGACGGCCAGTCCGCTATCGAGGAGTTCGAGAAGCATCGGTTCGACCTGGTCGTGCTCGACCTCATGCTCCCTAAGATTCCCGGCGAGCGCGTTTGCCGCACCATTCGCGATACCTCGGATGTCCCCATCATCATGCTGACGGCTAAGGGCGAGATCGAGGACCGTATTATCGGTCTTGAGCTCGGCGCCGACGACTATCTGATTAAGCCGTTCTCGCCGCGCGAGCTCGTCGCCCGCGTTCGCGCTCTGTTCCGCCGTGCCCATCAGGCCGACGAGCCCGCCGTCGAGGTACTCGACTTCGGCGATCTGGTCATCGATATCTCGGGCCACAAGATCTTGGTCGAGGGCAAGGAAGTCGATCTGACGGCTTCCGAGTTTAAGCTGCTCACCACGCTTGCCCGCCATCCCGGCCGTGTGTATAACCGCATGGAGCTGGTCGAGAAAGTGCTCGGGTATGACTTTGAGGGCTATGAGCGCACCATCGATAGCCACGTGAAGAATCTTCGCGCCAAGCTGGGCGATGATCCCAAGAAGCCCAAGTGGCTCTACACCGTCCACGGTGTCGGCTACCGCTTCGAGGCTCCGACCAAGACCGATAAGTCGGACGAGAAATAAAGGAAATCACATATGACACCTGCGCGCTTTGAAATCGGGCAAAAGCATAAGCAGGAGAACGAGGCGGGTTCCAAGGCTAGTTGGAACACGCCTCGTTCCGATTCACGGCCAACGATGAGCTATCCCTCGCGCATGGCCCTGGCTTTTGCCCTGACATCGCTCATGACGGTATTGGTATTGGTGGGCGTAGTCTCCGTTGTATGGGGCACGGTTTTTACGGATTACACGCGCTCCAATATTGTCGAAATCGCCAATTCCGCTGCCGAAAAGTTGGCAACGTCATATGAGGAAAACGGTTCTTGGACTGCGGGGGAGCTGCGTACGGTCGCGACATCGAGTTTGGTGTCCGACGATCTTGGTATGCAGGTCGTCAATAAAAAGGGCGTCATCGTCTACGACGACTCGTGGCCCTCGGCAAGCGCTACTGCCGATGTGCGCGAAAATCAGGCGACGACCGACGATGCGAGCGGAAAGAGGGCATCGCACAGCCCAGTCTCGTCTGCTCCCACCGATTCCAATAGCGTTGCCAACGTTGAGATCGTGACGTCCTCCGGCGAGCACGTGGGTCAGGTCAAATTGTGGGCGGTTGGCTCCGATGCCCTGCTCACCAGGGCAGACTCGGCATTCAGAGAGAAGACCTTTAACGCCATGGCCCTTGCCGCGGTTGTGGCCGTCTGCATCTCGGTCGTTATCGGAGCGCTCATGTCGCGCATGCTCACCAAGCCGATTCATCGTATTACCAG
>CAJMOL010000040.1 GCA_905215095.1 uncultured bacterium
ACGCGTTGGCGCGCCAATCGTACCGGGCTTGCCGTCGTCGGTGGGCACCGAGGTGATATGGCACACGACGCCCGCGCCGTGATCGAGCGGCTCCTGCAGGCGCTGCTCGGCATGGTGATAGATGATCGACGAGCCCAGCGGATACAGATCGAGCGTGACCGTACCGTTGTGGATCTCGCACTCGTGACCGCTGATCACGTCACTCGCACATTCGTCGAGCGCCGGAATCGTCACGCGGTGCGAATTGCGCAGGCTGCGGTTGATGATAATCGTCGCGGACTCGCCATCCTTGCCCGTGCGGTTGTAGGCCAGCACCTCGTCGTTGAGCGCAAAGGCCTTGATCTCGCCGTCGATCATAAATGGCAATGCACGGCGTACGGCGGAGGCGTTCTTGACAATAGCCAGCGTGTCGAAGTCGTGCAGTTGGTCCTTGGTCGGCAGTGTGCGGCGGTTGCCCGGATCGGTCAGGCCCTCCAGGCCGTATTCGTCGCCGTAGTAGATCGAAGGCACGCCTGGGAAGGTCATCTGCATGAGCGTGGCGAGCCAAAAGCGGCTCTTGGCCAGGCCCATCGAGTTCTCGTCCAGGCGCCACTTGCTGCGCTCGCACTCGGGCAGCTGCGACTCGTCGGGGCCGCCGCCGAGCACCGAGATAATGCGCGGACGGTCGTGGCTCGAAAGCAGATTAAGTGCGCAAGACAGGGCCTCACGCGGATAGTTCTCGCGCAGGGTCTCGATATCCTCGGCGGCCTCGTAGGCGTTCTTGTAGCCCATCAAAAAGCCGATGACCATGTCACGGAAGGGGTAATCCATAGCAGAGTCCAGCTCGGAGCCCTGCAGGTAGCGGCGCAGATGGCCATAGCTAATCTTGTTGGCGGCGTCTTCCCAGACTTCGCCGAGCAACAGAGCATCGGGCTTTTCGGCAAGTACTGCCTTCTTGATTTCGGCTAGGAAATCGTCGGAAAGTTCATCTGCCACATCGAGTCGCCAGCCATGAGCGCCGGCACGTAGCCATTTACGAATGACGCCGTCCTTGCCTAGGAGCCGCTCGCGTACCAGTTCGGAGCTCTCATTGATGGCGGGCATATTGCCCACGCCCCACCAGCAGTCGTACGAGCCATCCTCGTGGAAGGTAAACGCATCGCGCCACGGCGAATCCTCGCTCTGCCAGGCACCCACGCCGGGGTAGTTGCCGTAGCGGTTGAAATAGATCGAGTCGTCGCCCGTGTGGTTGAAGACGCCGTCCAGGATGATGGAGATGCCCAGCTTCTCGGCTGCCTGGCACAGCTCGGTAAAGTCCTGCTCGGTGCCAAGGATCGGGTCGATCTTGGTGTAGTCGGCCGTGTCGTAGCGGTGGTTGCTCGCGGCTTCAAAGATAGGGTTGAGATAGATGGCCGTAAAGCCCATTTCGGCGATGCGAGGCAGGTCTTCCTGGATACCCTTGAGCGATCCGCCGTAAAAGTCCCAAGTCTTGATGGAGCCGTCCTCGGCGCGCTCGTACACGGGCGGCTCGTTCCAGTCCTCGACCATCCGGCGCTGAATGCCCTTGCGCGGTTTTTCGAGTTGGGCCATTGTGCGCTCGCGCCAATGCTCGTCACGGGCGTAGCGGTCGGGGAAGATTTGGTAGACCATACCGCGCTCGTACCAGGTGGGACGGTTCTCACGGTGTTTGTAGACGGTGACCTGGAATGACGGCACCTCGGCGTAGTCGTAGGTTACGCCTTCGCCGCCGGTGCGGCCCTGCGGTGCGCCCAGGCGAACCTCGGGCTGGCCCTCGATATTGCAGATAAAGCTGTACCAGATAAGACAGGGTTCGGTGCATTTGAGCTCGCCGGTAAAAATGCCATCGCCCTCGTGCTCCATCGGGATCAGGGTCTCGCCGACTTCATCGACCCAGGTACGCAAGGTGAGTGTTGCCTGGGCAGGATCGGCATCCTCCAGAATCACGGAGAGCGAAAGGGTAGTTCCAGTGGTCACAGCGCCAAACGGAGTGCGAAACTGCGGCAGACGGCTGTTGTGAATCAATCTCATAATACGGTCCAGTTCAATAGAATCATGGCCTGCGGGCCATGGGCTTTACGCACAAGTTGTAAGTATATCTGTTGTACACAGGCTGTATAAACAACATCCGTTTACCATCGGCGAACGGTTGTCCTAGAAAATCGTTTTACCAACTATCTACAGAGAAGGGGCGCCCGGTTGGAGCGCCCCTTGTTTAGGGTTTTGATTAGGTTTTAGATCGTCTGCGGGCTAGCGGCGCTTGCGGGTGGCCGTTGCCTTGCGGACGGAGGTCTTCTTGGTCGGGGCCTTTTCCTCGGCCGGAGCGGCAGGGGAGACCGGGGCCTCCTTGGCGGGCTCGGACTTGGCCTCTGCCTTCGGGGTGGCCTTGACCTCAGCGGCCTTCGGCGTCGGTTTGGCCTTTACTGCAGGCTTGTCCTCGGCTTTAGCCTCTGCCTTGGGGGCGGCTGTCTTGGTCGTGGTCTTTTTGGCCGTCGTCGTAGAGCGCTTGCGCGTGGTGGTCTTGGCGGCCGGCTTTGCCTCGACGGGCGTCTCCTCGACTTTGGAGGCCGGCTTTGCGGCTGCCTTGGTCGTGGCAGCCTTCGTGGTCGTCTTCGCGGCAGCCTTCGTAGCGGCAGCCTTGGTCGTCGTCGACTTTGCGGCCGTTGCCTTCTTGGCGGTCGCGGTCGTCTTCTTGGATGCAGTCTTTTTCGGAGCCTTAGCCGCCGGCTTGGCCTCGACGGCGGCTTCAGCCTTTACCTCGGGAGCGGCCTCGGCCTCGGCGGCCTTCTTTGCAGCGGCGGTCGTGCGCTTGCGCGTGGTCGTTGCCTTGGCGGCAGTCGTCTTTGCTGCGGCTGTCTTGGTGGTAGCGGCCTTGGTCGTCGTAGCCTTCTTGGTCGTTGTCTTGCGCGTCGTGGCCTTCTTGGCGGCAGGCTTCGCAGCCGGCTTAGCCTCAACCTCGGGAGCTGCCTCAACCTTGACTTCAGATTTAGCCTCAACCGGCTTCTCCTCAGCCTTGGGCTCCTCAACAGCAGCGGGCGTCTCAACAACCGGCTCGGCCTTGGGCTCGGGCTCGACCTCAGCCTCCTCAGCCACAACCACGGGCTCGTCGACAACCGCCGCCGGGCGCTCGATCTCCGGGTGCATAAAGAAGTACAGGTCCAGATACTTGTCGGCCGAGCGCGTCCAGCTAAAGTCCTGGCTCATAGCCTGCGTGACCAGCTGGTTCCACGCATCGCGGTTGTCCCAGAACAGGCGCGCCGCGCGGAACACGGCGTCGCCCATCTCGTCGCCGTTAAAGTTGCTAAACGAGAAGCCCGTGCCCTCGCCGGTAAACTCGTTATACGGGATCACGGTGTCCTTCAGACCACCGGTCTCGCGCACGATGGGCAGGGTGCCGTAGCGCATGGCGATGATCTGCGACAGGCCGCAGGGTTCAAACTTCGAAGGCATCAGGAACATGTCGGCGGCGGCATACATGCGCTGCGACAGCGCAGGATCGAACTCGATGCGTGCGGCCATGGTGCCGGGGTACTTGTCCTGGAAGTAGCGTAGTCCGTCCTCGTAGTCGCGGTCGCCGGTGCCCAGCACCGCCACCTGCACGCCGCCGGCCAGGATGCGGTCGAGCGCGTACATGACCAGGTCCATGCCCTTCTGGCGCGTCAGGCGCGTAACCATCACCATGAGCGGACGGTCGTCGCGAACCTCGAGCCCCAGCTCCTCCTGCAGCTTAGCCTTGCACACGGCCTTTCCAGAACGGTCCTCGACGGTGTAGTTGGCGGCAATGCGCTTGTCTGTTGCCGGGTCAAAGCCCGCAACGTCAATGCCGTTCAAAATGCCCTGCAGCGCGTAGGAACGCTCGCGCAGTACGCCGTCCAGGCCCTCGCCAAACTCGGGCGTCTGGATCTCGTTGGCATAGGTGGGGCTTACCGTGGTGATGGCATCGGCATAGCGCAGCGCGCCCAGCATGTAGTTGATGCTGCAGGCGTCGCAACGCAGCTGCGAGGCGGCCGCCGGAATGTGCGCCACACCAAGGATGTCCTCCATCACGGTGTCGCTAAACTGGCCCTGGAACGCCACGTTGTGGATCGAGAACACGGTCTTGACGCGGTCGTACAGCGGCAGGCCTTGGTAGAACTCACGCAAGAACACGGGCACCAGTGCCGTTTGCCAGTCATTGCAGTGCAGGATATCGCACTCAAAGCCGGCCGGCAGGTGCTGCAGGCTCTCGGTGATGGCCTTGGAGAAGAACGCAAAGCGCTCGCCGTCGTCAAAGAAGCCGTACGGATAGTCGCGCGCGAAGTAGCGCTCGTTGTCGATGAACATATAGGTGACGCCGTCGTGCTCGAGCTTCTCGAGACCGCAGTACTCGTTGCGCCAGCCCAGGCTCACGTAAAAGTCGGAGAAGTGCTCCATCTGCGCCTTGTACTCGTCCTTGATGGTGGCGTACTTGGGTACCATCACGATGACCTCGGCGCCGGCGCGCACAAGCGCCGCAGGCAGCGAGCCCGCCACGTCGCCCAGGCCACCGGTCTTTACAAACGGTGCGCACTCGGCCGAGGCAAACACGATCTGCATCTTTTTGCTGGAATCTGCCATATTGTCTCCCATGTTGCAATTCGAGAATAGCCGCCTGGCGCAAACCGGGCGGCTATTCTGCATGTTACGAGCGATGTTGCGGTGCCTACGTTAATGCACGATGGTGGTATCGGGAGTTAACGGGGCTTTGCCCAGCACCAGGATGTTCTCGGGCGTGCCGCGAAGCTCGGTGTTGGTGGGAACCACGTTGTTCTTGTCCAGGATGGCGTTCTCAACGCGGGCGCCGCTCTTGATGATGCAGCTCTGGTTGATGATCGAGTTGGTCACCGAGGCGCCTTCCTCAACCACAACGCCGCGCGACAGGATCGAGTTGCGCACGGTGCCCTTGATGATGCAGCCGGCCGAGATGATCGAGTTGCACGCGTGGCTGCCGGTCGCATAGCGCGAAGGCGGCACGTCGTGGGCCTTGGTCAGGATCGGACGCTCGGGGTCAAAGAGCTGGTCGGCCACGGTCTGGTCGAGCAGGTCCATGCTGCGGCGATACAGCGACTTCTCGCTAAACACGCCCACGACCTCGCCTTTGTACTCGTAGCTGCACACGTCGATATTGCCAAAGTCGCCCTGGAGTGCCTCGAGCAGATCCAGATAGTCGGCGGCCTGGTAGTGGTCGATGATCTCGAGCAGCGTCTCGCGGTTGACGATGCAGCAGTCCATAGAGGCGTTGTCGCCATACACGACGCCGGCGCTCACGCCTGTCAGGCGGCCGTTCTCGTTGATCTCGAGCTTGGTCTCGTCATCGACGTTGCGCGTGGCCTTGCAGTACACCACGGTCATCTGAGCGCCGGAGTTCTCGTGCGCGTCGATGATGGTGTTGAGGTCCATGTTAAAGATGATGTTGGTGCCCATCATCACAACGTAGGGCTTGTCCGAGCGCTGGAACAGCGTCTTGTTGGAGATGATGTCGCGCAGCAGGAAGCGCATGCCGCCCTTGGTGGTGCCATACGCGTTGCCGGGCACCATGAACAGGCCGCCCTTCTTGCGGTCCAGGCCCCAGTCCTTGCCCGAGCCCACGTGGTCGATCAGCGAGCGGTAGTTGCCCGGCATGACGACGCCGACGGTCTTAATGCCGGCATTCATCATGTTGGACAGCGGGAAGTCGATCAGGCGGTAGCGGCCCAAAAACGGAACGGACGCGATGGGGCGGTCCTTGAGCAGCACGCTGCCGTAGGTCGAAGAGTAGTTAGCGGTGATATAACCGATGGCCTTGCGATTGATCATCGGATCATTCCCCCTTCCCGATAACGACGTCATTTCCAACGACGGCCGTATCCTTGGTGGTATCGACAGAGCCGAGCTTCACGCCCTCTTCGACCGTGGAGTTCTCGCCCAAAATAGCGCGGCAGATGTGCGCACCGCTCTTAACGTGCGCACCCGGCAGCAGCACGGAGTCCTCGACCACGGCGCGCTCCTCGATGATGACATCGGTCGAAAGGATCGAGTGGCGCGCGGTGCCGTAGATCTTGCAGCCGTTGGAGACCAGGCAGTCGTCCAGGCGGCCGTCCGGGCCAATGTAGTGCGGCGGACGCGTGGTGATGTTGGACATGATGGGGAAGTGCTTGTCGAACAAATCGAACTCGGGGTTGTTGCCCAGCAGGTCCATCGAGGTCTCGTGGAAGCTGGCGATGGTGCCGACGTCCTTCCAAAAGCCGTGGAACTCGTAGCTGTACAGGCGCTTGCCCTCGCCGAGCAGCTTGGGGATGATGTCCTTGCCAAAGTCGTGGCTCGAGCGCTGGTCCAGAGCGTCTTCCTCGAGCGCCTCGATCAGCACGTCTGCCGAGAAGATGTAGATGCCCATGGACGCGAGAATCGAATCGGGCTTATCGGGCTTCTCGGTGAACTTGGTGATGCGGCCGTCCTCGGGGTCGGTGGTCAGGATGCCAAAGCGGCTGGCCTCCTCCCACGGCACGGGCATAACGCTCACCGTGAGGTCGGCGTTGTTCTCAATGTGCGTCTTGAGCATCTTGCGGTAGTCCATGCGATACAGGTGATCGCCCGAAAGAATCAGGACGTACTTGGGGTCGTTGGCCTTGATGTAGTCGAGGTTCTGCGTAATGGCGTCGGCCGTGCCCGCATACCATGCGCCGCCGGTCTGCGTCTCGTACGGCGGCAGGATCGACACGCCGCCGTCACGGCTGTCCAGATCCCAGGCCTCGCCGGAGCCCACATAGGCATGCAGCAGGTAGGGGCGATACTGCGTCAGAACGCCCACCGTGTCGATGCCCGAGTTGGAGCAGTTGGAGAGCGAAAAGTCGATAATGCGGAACTTGCCACCAAAGCTAACCGCCGGCTTAGCGATCTTTTGGGTGAGTGCCCCCAATCGGCTGCCCTGTCCTCCTGCGAGGAGCATCGCGATGCATTCTTTCTTACTCATCGATTTCTCCTTCTGTCATCGATGTTCCTAAACCCATTAGCGACGGGCGCGGCGCAACGTCACGCCCGTCGAGTAATGCCGTGCTGGCATAGGGGAGCTTGCGGCCTTTACGCGTGCCAGATCTCGTCGCGGTACTCGCGAATGGTGCGGTCGCTCGAGAACCAGCCGGAGGAGGCGGTGTTGAGCAGCGCCTTGCGGTTCCAGGTCTCCTGGTCGCCATAGCTGCCGGTGAGCTTCTCCCACGCATCCACGTAGCTGCGGAAGTCTGCCATGACCAGGTCGGGGTCGTTGTTGTTCATGAGTTCGTTGTAGATACTCTCGAAGTTGCCCGAAAGACCCGCAAAGGTGTCGTCCTTGAGCTCGTCCATCACGCGGCCCAGACGGTCGCGATCGTTGTTGAGCGTATCCCACGCAAAGTAGCTGTTCGATGCCCAGAGCTGCTCGACCTCGGGAGCGGTCAGGCCAAAGATGGCCTCGTTCTCGCGGCCGGCCAGGTCGGCGATCTCGATGTTGGCGCCGTCGAGGGTGCCCAGCGTAATGGCGCCGTTCATCATGAGCTTCATGTTGGACGTGCCCGAGGCCTCCTTGCCGGCCGTGGAGATCTGCTCCGAGATCTCGGCGGCGGGGTAGATGAGCTGGGCGTTGCTCACGCGGAAGTTGGGGATAAAGCAGACCTTCATGACCTCGTTGACGCGGGCATCGTTGTTGATGACGTCGGCCACGGAGTTAATGAGGCGGATGGTCTCCTTGGCGAAGGTGTAGCTCGAGGCAGCCTTGCCGCTAAAGATGAAGGTCGTCGGCGTCACGTGGAAGTTGGGATCGGCGATGCGACGGTTGTAGATGTCCATCACCTTCATGATGTTCATGAGCTGGCGCTTGTAGGCATGGAAGCGCTTAACCTGAACATCGAAGACGGTGTTGGGGTCGATGACCAGACCGGTCTCGGCCTTGACGTAGGCGGCCAGACGCTCCTTGTTGGCGCGCTTGGAGGCACCCACGGCCTTCAGGAACTCGGTGTCGTCCTTAAACTCCTTGAGCTTCTCCAGCTCAAAGGCGTCCTTGAGCCAGCCATCGCCAATGGCATCGGTGACGAGCTTGGCGTAGGTTGGGTTGGCCTCGGCAAAGAAGCGACGGTGCGAGATACCGTTGGTCTTGTTGTTGAACTTCTCGGGCGTCAGGGCATAGAAGTCCTTGAGCACGATGTTCTTGATGATGTCGGAGTGGATCTTGGCCACGCCGTTGACGCTGTGGCTGCAGATCACGGACAGGTTGGCCATGCGAATCTCGCCGTCCCACAGGATGGCGGTCTGGCGCAGACGCTCCTGCCAGCCCTCCTGCGTGGTGTCGAACGACTCGTGCCAACGACGGCTGATCTCGTCGATGATCTGGTACACGCGGGGGAGGAGCTTGGAGAACGTGCCGATGGGCCACTTCTCCAGAGCCTCGGGCAGGATGGTGTGGTTGGTGTAGCTCACGACCTGTGTCACGATGTTCCAGGCGTCATCCCACTCGAGCTTCTTCTCGTCGATGAGGATGCGCATGAGCTCAGGACCGCACATGGCGGGGTGCGTGTCGTTGGTGTGGATGGCCACAAACTGCGGCAGCAGCTCCCAGTTCTCGCCGTGCTCCTTCTCAAAGGTGTCGAGCAGGCTGTAGATGCCGGCCGATACAAACAGGTACTCCTGCTTCAGGCGCAGCAGACGGCCGTGCTCGCCGGCGTCGTTGGGGTAGAGGATGGCGCTGATGGCCTCGGCCTCGGCGCGCTCGGCGTCGGCCAGGGCATAGTCGCCGCGGTTGAAGGCCTCCAGGTCAAAGTGCTCCTCGACCGGCTCAGCGGCCCAGACGCGCAGCTTGTTGACGGTCTCGCCGGCATAGCCCACGACGGGGATGTCATAGGGGACGGCCAGGATGTCCTGCGTGTCCACCGTGCGGTAGAACGTGCGGCCGTTCTCCTCAAAGCCCTCAACATGGCCACCAAACTTAATGGTCACGGCCTTGTCCTGACGACGGACCTCCCAGGGATAACCGTGGGTGAGCCACTCGTCGGTAGCCTCGACCTGGCTTCCGTTGACGATTTCCTGCTTAAACAGGCCGTAGCGGTAGCGCATGCCGTTGCCGTAGCCGGCAATGCCCTCGGCTGCCATGGAATCCAGGAAGCATGCGGCCAGACGGCCCAGGCCGCCGTTGCCGAGCGACGGCTCGACCTCGAACTCCTCGATCTTGTTGAGGTCGTGGCCCGCGGCGGTGAGCTGGTCCTTAACCTCGTCATAGATGCCGAGGTCGATCATGTTGTTGATCAGCAGCTTGCCGATCAAAAACTCGGCAGAGATGTAGTAGAGCTTTTTCTTTCCTTTGTTTGAAACCTTTTTCTCTGCCTTGT
>CAJMOL010000041.1 GCA_905215095.1 uncultured bacterium
CGGACAAGGCAGGCGCAATGCAGGCAAACAGCTCGGGGTCGTTATCGACTGGCGGATAGCCCTCGGCAAAATCGAGATCGTACGTGCAGCCCGTTGCGGCGCAGGCATCGTCCAACACGCGGCGCACGCCCTCGCGCGCACGGTCGAACATACCGTCCGTAAACACGCGCAGGCTGCCAGCCACATGGGCCTCCCCTGCCACCGCATTGCAGACGGTGCCGGCCTGAAGCAGGCCGAACTTACCAATGCAGGGCTCGTCGGCACCCAACTCGTCCATGAGCTCGCGCTCGGCAACCAAGAACTTGGCAGCCGCCAGTGCCGCATCGTGCGACTCCTCGACCGGAACGCCATAGGTCTTAGCGATATGGATGCTCGTCCCGTGAATATGAATGTGTGTCTCACTCGAACGCGCCAGCAGCGGACCGGAACAGCTTGCCAACGTGCCGGCGGGCAAATCGGGCCATACGTGGAAGCCAAAAATGCGGTCGACGCCATAGCGCTCGAATACGCCGCTCTCACACACCGTCTTGGCGCCACCGATCGTTTCCTCGGCCGGCTGGAACACAAAGAGAACGTTGCGCCTAATGGCGCCCGGCTGCTCGCGAATCGTACGGTCGACATACGTCGCGGCGGCAAGTGCCATGGCCATGTGTCCGTCATGTCCGCAAGCGTGCATCTTGCCGGGATGGATCGAGGCAAAGACCGCTCCCGTCGCCTCCGCGATGGGCAGTGCGTCCATATCGGCGCGAATCGCCGTGGCATGCGCGGCGCCCGTGCCAGCGTCGAAGAAAGCGCAAACACAGCTGGGGCAGGGATGGACCACTTCACAGGCAAGCGAGGCGAGCACGCCCTCTATATAGGCTATGGTTTGAGGAAGCTCGAAATCGAGCTCCGGAATGCGATGCAGGTCGCGACGATAGCGACGAAGTTCTTGGAGCTCGGTCATAAAGGATCCTTTCATGGGGCATATCCATTCCCACAATATTGTGATGCAGAATTGTGACGCCCTTGTTTCTAGCATATCCCTGCATTTTTTAAACGTTATATACGAATACTCTTGTTTGGTAAAGTGCAACGTGGTAGGGTCGTTACCACTTGATAGAGGCGCGGGCACGAAGAGCCGCGGGCGAGCCGGCAGGCTTTGACCCCGTGGGGAGGCGAAACCCGCCGAACTGGGTTTTTCGGGCACGAACAACCTGGTGGGCCTGCGGGAAACACCCGCAGGACTGTCTGCAGCAATGCGGGAGCGCTATCCG
Source organism: uncultured bacterium (assembly GCA_905215095.1). Taxonomy (GTDB): domain Bacteria; phylum Actinomycetota; class Coriobacteriia; order Coriobacteriales; family Coriobacteriaceae; genus Collinsella. The sequence goes on from CAJMOL010000041.1 coordinate 1,257, forward strand.
GACATTGGGTCCACGCTATGCGGATTCGATGCGCAGATGGCGCCGTCTGGATAGCGAGGTTTACGGGACATGGCATTGACCCCCAACGAGGCATATGCGGCCAAGCAGCCGTTTGTGGACAAGGAGACACTCGAGCATATCGTCGAGCAGTTCCCCACGCCGTTTCATCTATACGACGAGGCGGGCATCCGCCGCAACATGCAAGAAGTGCGCGACGCCTTTGCATGGAACCCGGGCTTTAAGGAATACTTTGCCGTCAAGGCCAATCCCAACCCGGCGCTCATCTCCATTCTCAACGAATACGGCTGCGGTTGCGATTGCTCGAGCTATACCGAGCTCATGATCGCCCGCTCGCTGGGCATCACGGGACACGACATCATGTTCTCTTCCAACGACACGCCGGCTGCCGACTTTGAGCTCGCCAACAAGCTGGGTGCCATCGTCAACTTTGACGACATCAGCCATATCGAGTTCTTTGAGCGCGTCGCGGGACCCATCCCCAAGACGGTCAGCTGCCGCTTTAATCCGGGCGGCCTGTTCCAGCTCTCCAACGGCATCATGGACAACCCCGGCGACTCCAAGTACGGCATGACCACCGAGCAGCTCTTCGAGGCTTTCCGCATGCTCAAGGCCAAGGGCGCCGAGAATTTTGGCATCCATGCCTTCCTTGCCAGCAATACCGTCACCAACGACTATTATCCCAAGCTCGCACGTACCCTCTTTGAACTTGCCGTGCGCCTGGAGCGTGAAACGGGCGCACATGTCGCCTTTATCAATCTGTCCGGCGGCGTCGGCATCCCCTATCTGCCCGAGCAGCAGGCCAACGACATTCACGCCATCGGTGAGGGCGTACACGCAGCCTACGACGAGATTCTGGTCCCCGCCGGCATGGGCGATGTGGCGATCTGCACCGAGATGGGTCGCTTTATGATGGGCCCCTACGGCTGCCTGGTCACCAAGGCCATCCACGAGAAGCAGATCTACAAGGACTATATCGGCGTGGACGCAAGCGCCGTCGACCTCATTCGTCCCGCTATGTATGGTGCCTACCACCACATTACGGTAATGGGACAGCCGGGTGGCCCTGACAAGACCGCAGCACCGGTCACGAACACGTATGACATCACGGGCAACTTGTGCGAGAACAATGACAAGTTCGCCATCGACCGCGAGCTTCCGCATATCGACATGGGCGACCTGCTCGTGATTCACGACACCGGCGCGCATGGCCACTCTATGGGCTACAACTACAACGGCCGCCTGCGCTCCGCCGAGGTGCTGCTGCGCCCCGACGGCTCGGCCGACCTTATCCGCCGCGCCGAGCGCCCGGGCGATTATTTTGCCACGCTCGACGTGCTGCCGTGCGGCCGTGAGCTGCTGGCCAAATCGCGTGCCGAAAGCGCTCGTCGTCGCGCCCAGGACGAGAGCCTGGCCGTCGCCGCCCAATGGAACAAACGCATCCAGATCGCGGAAGCGAAGGAGAAGAACATGGATATCCGCAACCTCGAGGGCTCGATCGTCGCCCTCGTCACGCCGTTTAAAAAGGACGGCAGCGTCGACTTTGACGCGCTCGAGTGCCTTATCGATTTCCACCTGCAAAACGGCACCGACGCCATCCTCACCCTGGGCACCACCGGCGAGAGCGCCACGATGACCGATGACGAGGACAACTCCGTCGTCGCCGCCGTGGTCAAGCATGTTGCAGGACGCGTCCCCGTCATTGCCGGCTCGGGCTCCAACTCCACGCAGACCATGCTCACCAAGTCGCTCACCTATCAGGGCCTGGGCGCCGACGGTCTGCTGCTCATTACCCCCTACTACAACAAGTCCAATGAAGAGGGTATCTATCAGCACTTTAAGACCGTCGCCGATGCCGTGGACATCCCCTGCATCCTGTACAACATCCCCGGCCGCTGCGGCTGCGGTATCAGCGAGCGCAATGTGGAGCGCCTGGCCGCACATCCCAACATCATGGGTATTAAGGAAGCCTCGGGCAACGTCGCCTACGCGGCCAAGATCGCCCACCTGCTGTCAGACGACTTCCGCATGTACTCGGGCGAGGACGCGCTTACCGTACCGCTCATGAGCCTGGGCGCCTCGGGCACCATCAGCGTGTGGGCCGATGTTCAGCCGCAGCTCGTGCATGACATGTGCCGCGCCTACCTGGACGGCGACGTGGAGCGCGCCCGCGACATCCAGATTGCCGGCCAGCCGCTCATCAACGCCCTCTTTAGCGAGGTCAACCCCATCCCCGTCAAGGAAGCGCTCGCCCAGATGGGTATGATCGAGGCAAACTACCGTATGCCGCTGTGCCCCATGGCAGACGACACGCGCGCTGCACTTACCGATGCTCTGAAGGGAGCTGGTCTGCTTGATTAAGACCGTCATTATGGGAACGGGCCGCATGGGCTCGCTCATCCGCACTACCGCCGAGGGCGTTGTCGACGCCGCCGGTCAGCCCGTTTTTGATATCGTCGCCCAGATCGGTTTTGATCTGTCCGAGCTCGAGAGCGCCCCGGCGGCCGACGTTATCATCGACTTCTCGAACGTCGTGACCTTCGATGCCGTCGTCGCCTATGTCGAGCGCACGGGCGCCGCGTTGGTCTCGGGCACCACGGGCTACACCCCCGAGCAGATGGACCGCCTGCGCGAGCTGGGCCAGAATGCCCGCGTTATGCACTCGGGCAATTACTCCATCGGCATCGCAGCCCTGCGTCATCTAGTGGCCCAGGCCACGCGTGAGCTGCCCGGCTTTGACTGCGAGATTGTCGAGACTCACCACAATCAAAAGGTCGACGCCCCCAGCGGCACTGCCAAGCTACTGCTCGATGCCGTCGTCGAGGCCGAGCCCGAGGCAGGCTATCACCCCGTCTATGGCCGCGAGGGTATGTGCGGCGCGCGCGACCCCAAGGAGATCGGCATGCACTCGCTGCGCGGGGGCACCGTCGCCGGCGTGCACGAGGTGAGTTTCTTTGGCCAGGATGAGGAAGTCACGCTCACGCATCGCGCCACGAGCCGTCAGATCTTTGTCAACGGCGCCTTGGCAGCCGCGCAGAAGCTCGTCACCCGCGAACCCGGCTTCTATACGTTCGACCAGGTCATGTTTGCCTAACCAGATATCAACCGTATCCACGCAAAGGAGAAACAGCATATGAGCAACGCAGCCGAGATGGATGCACAGGAGATTATCAACTACATCGCCACTGCGCCCAAAAAGACGCCCGTCAAGCTGTACGTGCGCGAGAAACCGGGCATGAAGGTCCAGTGGGGCAATGCACACGTCTACGGCGGTCGTCGCGGCAAGACCGTCTTTGGCGACTGGGATGAGCTCAAGGCCATCCTCGATGCCAATGCCGACTCCATCGACTACTACGATGTCGAGAATGACTGCCGCAACTCCGCCGTCCCCATGCTCGACCTTAAGGGCATCAACGCCCGCATCGAGCCGGGCGCGATCATCCGTGACCGCGTCGAGATCGGCGATCGCGCCGTCATCATGATGGGCGCCATCATCAACATCGGCTCCGTTATCGGCGAGGGCTCCATGATCGACATGGGCGCCGTCCTGGGCGGCCGCGCAACCGTGGGCAAGAACTGCCACATCGGCGCCGGCACCGTGCTGGCAGGCGTTGTGGAGCCCGCCAGCGCCACGCCCGTCATCATCGAGGACGATGTCATGATCGGCGCCAACGCCGTGGTCCTGGAGGGCGTTCGCGTGGGCAAGGGCGCCGTCGTGGCTGCCGGTGCCGTATGCGTCGAGGACGTCCCCGCCGGCGCCGTCGTGGCCGGTGTCCCCGCCCGCGTCATCAAGATGCGCGACGAGAAGACCGACAGCAAGACCGGCCTGGAAGAGGGCTTACGTCAACTTTAATAGTTACGCGGTTTTGACAAACCGCGTTTTCGCTGACGTATGCCCAACCTGCGGCGCAATGTCAGCAACCAAGCCGAAAACAAAAAAGGCCGAAGTCCCGAAGGGCTTCGGCCTTTGTTTTTCTGCAACGTCCAAGCACAGCTTATCGATTCTCAATACTTCCGATGTTCTTGAGCTCGATAGAGATGAGGCCGTTGGGCTCGTTGACGAACTCGATGTATTCGGAGTTCGAACCCATCTCGGCCGGGAAGCTGATCTCGATGCCCGTGTCGGTACGAATCTTGTGATTGCGCACCGCCGCGCGTTCGACCTGCTTGCGCTCCACGGGCACACGCTCAGGCACCTTCTCCTCGGTCAGTGCCGCGCGCACGCTCTCCTTGATAACCGGTTCGTTCTCAAAGACCTCGTCGACGATATCCCAAGGCGGCAGCTCCTCGTCATCCTCGACCTTCTCGGCAACGGCAGCCTTAACCTTGGCGAGCGCTACAGCCGTGTTGGCACCGTGCTCCTCGGCGACTTCCTCGACCACACGCGTCACGGTGTCGATGACCTCCTTGCCCGATACGCCCGTGTCGCACTGCAGCAGGCCGTCGGGGATAAGCAAACGGTCCTCGCCGGCAATCTTGCGTTTCTTATCCACATAGCCGATCTCCATGGTGCTTGCACGCACGATTGCATAGCTCGGCACCTTTTGCGAGGGGTTTGGCAGAATGGCGTAGTGGCGCGCGATGTCGTTGCGCACCTCCCCCTCCTCGCGGCCCACTTCGTGCATAAAAGCCTGCTTGGAGCCCAGCAGCATCACGGCAAACCAGCGGGCATCCTCATCATCGTCAAAGTCCGCCACAAGCACGTCAGTGGACTCGGCTTTCTCGGCCTTGGTGAGTTCGGAAGAGATGAACTCCGCAATCTGCTGCGACAGGTCCACGAACTCGCGCTCGCCAAAGAAATAGCCCTTGAGCTCGCCACCAAACGCAGAGCTCTCGGCAAACGTGGCGCGTTTGTTGTCGGCCGAGGTGCGTGCGCGGCGCAGATGCGTGGTCACGAAGTTGCGCACGGTACGACTCTCGATATCGAGCTCGCGCTGGCTCATGACGTTGACGGCAGAGTCAAAGTCCAGGATATGCAGAATCGCGTGATTGATTTTCATATACGGCATTCCGTTCTAGATCGATTTCGGCACGAACCAGTATAGCGGTCGAGCCCGCCCCAGGCGCATCGAAGATTGGTGCATCGGGGACAGGTTGCTTTGCACCAATGGCTAGCGCAGGAGCTCGGACTGCCAAGCCTCGAGCTGTTCTGCCAAACTCTTGCCGGCAGCGGGCATGTCGATCTGGGGTCGTTTGGGCAGCAATGCGCATTTAAGGATTGCCACGATGGTCTGTGAGACAAAGCGTCGCGTATCCTTGTCAAAGCCTTGCGCTGCCTGGAGCATCACGGGTAGGCTCTCGCGCAGATTCCCAGCGATATCCGCAAACCGCTCAGCACCCGTAGCCTCAAACACGGAGAACAACGCATCTACAAAACGCTCGCGCTCGCTAGGCGACACTGCAAGCAGCATCTCGCGAATGGAGCCATCAACGTATCGAGCACCGGCGGACAGGCGCTCACAGTACACGAAGTCGCGACCATCAACCACCCAGCTAAAGGGATTGTGCTGCAGCAGGCTGAACTCGGTACTCTCAACGATGGCATAGTCCTCCTGTGTCTCGAACATCATGCCAAAGATCGACGACCGAGGTAGCGTCTTGTCGATTCGACCGGAAAGATCGGCAAAGGCGTCGCCGTTCAGAAACTCCTCGACGAAGCCCGGGCCATCATGGGAATACGCCCGTTCGATTCGCTCACGGGCGACATCGGAGCACATTGCCGCACCGTACACCGCAAGGTTTCCACCCTTGGAATGACCTCCGCACAAAAGCGGCCCGTCAATCGCATCCGCCGCCTCGTCCACATAACGTGCCGCGGATTCCTGGGCCGGCACAGGACACCGGAACGCCATGTTAAAGTCCTCTTTCCAGCCCACAATCGTGCTGTCGGTCCCCCGGAAGGAAAGGTAACTAAACCCCGCCGGAAACCGGAACGCCATGGCTGCAAACTGCTCCGTCGCCACCACATCGCTCACAGCACGATAGCCGCAAACGTGCACGCCACGGTAGCGAGGACTTGCTGCCACGGCCTCCAACAAGGCCCTGCTCCCCTCCGGGTCCCACAAGTCGTCAATCATGTCCCGGTAGCACTCGGCACGCAGCAGCTCGCGTACGTCTAGGCCCTGCCAGTTCGTCAGTTCCGCCATATCACCCGGCAAACGCAAATAGGACAACCACGCAAAGACCAGGCTATCCACCGCGCAGAACGGCCGCTCCTCAAACGGATCAAACGCCGTCTGGGCATAGGTCAAAAAATTAGGCGAATCCGACATGGCCCTCCCATCGACTATAGTGCATTGGGGTCAGGTTACTTTGCACCAAAAAGGCGTCCGGGCCGTGTGGACCCGGACGCCTTCATTGTAGCTTTTCGCTCTAGCGAGCTTGATTTAGCAGGAGAAGTCGACGCTGTCGATGATGTCCTTGAGGGCCTTGGCGGAGACGGTGAGCTCATGCTGCTCGTCATCGTCCAGCGGCACGGGGACGAGCTCCACTTGCCTGCGGGCCGAGGCGATGGCCGATTCCCCGGTTTGCGGGATTTCACGGAAATACGCCCAGAACCTGCCGAGGCTCTTCGCGTCGAGGCGGCAATCCAGAAACTGCGGGCAGCCGCCCGGTATGATGCTCACTGCTGACGTGTAGTTCATAGGGAGTCCTTACAAATAGGGGCGAGAAGGGGAATCTTTCCGGGGAAAGCGGAACATCCCCCACCTTTCCCCTTACCGCCCTCTCGAAACTTCACCGCGTTCCCCCAAAAGGCTTTCGGAAGCCGAAGGCGGGCAGGGCGGTATGAAAAAATGTCCGCGTGGCGTCCGTATCCCGGAGCCGCGCCGTAAAAGTTTCTCCTATGCGTCCCGGAATGGCAACCTGTTGCGCTGAGAAATGGGCGACCCTTCATTCTTTGTACCCAGCCTTTCGATGAAACTTTTCTCAGGGAACGCTGGGAATATGGAGTCAATAAACACAAAAGTCTTTGGAAAGGGAGGGACGCCAGCCGCGCTGACAGTTTTGGGGAAAGGGACTTTGCTGAAGAAAGCCCCCTTTCCCGGTGTCTCTAACTTTTCAAGTGTATCCGCTCTAGTTCGCGGCTGCGGGAGCGATGGCAAAGCCCTTGGTGGTCCCGCCGGTCGAAGACGGCGTACCGGCGATCTTGGAGAGGAAGGTATCGCCGAGGGTTTCGATGTGATCGCTGATGTTATCGAAATAATTCAAGTGAATCTGCTCTTCGCCGATGATCGTTTCAAACAGTTTGGCGGTCAGGATATCGCCGTTGTCCACACAGACTTTGCGAAGCTCGTTGTACACGAAGATGGTGTCGTCTTCACTGTCGCTGTCGCTGCTGTAAATCGCTTTGACTTCCTGCCCCTTGACCACCTTCCCGGCAACTTCGGAAGTAGGCTCGCCGCCGAGTTCTTTGATGCGCTCGGCGAACATTTCGCAGTGGCGCATTTCATCGATGGCGATGAGTTTCATATTCGCGGCCAGTTCGCCATAGTCCATGTCGTCCAGGTTGTAATGCTGGTTCATGTATTGATGAATCGCATGTAGTTCCATGCTCCGCGCCTTGTTCAGCGCTTCAACGACGTTGGCCTTGCGGGTTTCACGATCAGACATGGCAAATCTCTCCTTACAAAGGTTTGTACCAATATACGTCACCCGGAAACGCCTGTCTATATAACATGGGGAATACAGGAAGCGCCGCTCCGGCTGAAACGGGTATTGTATGCGCATGCGGCAAGCGGCACCGTGAACCCCGCCTCACAGCACCCGGCCCCCCGTGTGACCGGGCCGCAACGGTTAGGCAAACCGGAGGCCGCGTCCTGGACGAAAGCGCTACGGGCGTGCTACAGGCAGGAAGTACTCATTTTCCCCCGGAGAAGCATATGTTGGATTATCCCGAATATACTCTAGGCATTCAAGCCCGTTACGGCGAAGCGGGGACCGACGGCAAGATACGTCTCGGCGCGTTGGCGAACTGGTTTCAGGAGGCGGCCGGACACAACGCCTCGGCCCTCGGTTTTGGCGATGAGCGGCTTTTCGCGG
>CAJMOL010000042.1 GCA_905215095.1 uncultured bacterium
GCGCCATCGCGCCGCTGTATAAATTCTGGGACATCTACCAGAAATTGCAGGAGTCGCTGGAAACAAAGACGCTGGACGAGTTCGCCGCCGATGTCATCGAGCTGACGGGCTACCGCGCCATGCTGGAGGCCGACGCCGCCAAGGGCCATGAGGACGCCGCCGACCGCCTGCAGAACCTCGGTCAGCTGGTCAACAACGTCAAGAGCTACTGTGACCAGCACGGGGAGGAGGCCTCCCTGGAGGGCTACTTGGAGGACATCGCCCTCATCAGCGACATCGACAGCTACAACGAGAGCGCCGATCAGGTGGTGCTCATGACCATCCACTCCGCCAAGGGCCTGGAGTTCCCGGCGGTGTTCGTGGCCGGCATGGAGGAGGGTATCTTCCCGCACGTGCACGACTTTGGCGGCAGCGATGACCCGGGTAAGCTTGAGGAGGAGCGTCGCCTGGCCTACGTCGCCATCACGCGCGCCCGCAAGCGCCTGTTCCTGACCTATGCGGCCACGCGTCGCACCTACGGCTCGACCTCTGCCAACCCGCGCTCGCGCTTCCTCAACGAGATTCCGTTTGAGGACATCGAGTTTAGCGGTATCGGTTCTGCCGGTTTTGAGGGCACGGGCTGGGAGAAGCGCGGCGACCGTCACGGCACCTTTGGCTCGGGCATGGGTTCGGATATGTATGGCGGCAAGGTGTTTGGCTCGCATACGCGCTCGACCGGCGGTTCCGGTTCGCGCGGTGGATCGAGCTTTGACGATTTCTTTGGTGGCAGCACTTATGGCACCGAGCGCCATCGTGGGGTTTCGCCCGACGCCGGCCGTGTTGCCTCGACCTTTGGTTCGGGCGCGCCGCGAGCCAAAAAGCCGTCGTCCAAGGTGTCTCCGACGGTGGAGCGCAAGGTCGATCGCGCCAGCGCATCGCAGGACTTTGCCGCGGGCGATACCGTGAGTCATAAGACCTTTGGCACGGGCACCGTGATCTCGGTCGCCGGAGACATGATCGAGGTCCAGTTCGAAAAGACCGGCCAGACCAAAAAGCTGATGAAGGGCTTTGCGCCGATCGTCAAGCTGTCGTGATCCTGGCGGACCTGGGCGGGCGTATAGGGCAACATCGCCTGCTCGGGCAGTCCTGCGCAAGACGGAGAGCACATTAAGTGCTCTCCTTTGCGTGCGGAACTCGCGACCGACGTTGTCCTTGGCGCCTGTCCGGGGCCTTGGGTAACGTTGCTTGCGAACGTCGCTTCGCTCGTTCGCTTTTTGGTCTGGGGAACCGGGTAGGCTGATAGAAAGATATGAGTAGGGGCTCTCCCGTTGATGGACGGGGGAGCCCCTTGTTACGTTTTGGGTTGTTTCTGCGGCTTACAGATGGCTGATGATCAGCTCCATGGTGCCCTCGAGTTCAATCTTGTTCACGGTGGACGGCGCCAGTAGGTGACTGCCCTTGTGGACGGAGTCGCCGCAGACGGTGCCTTTGCCGTCGATGACCGAGAGGCACATGAAGGGCCAGCGCTGGTCGAGGGTCTTGCTGCCGTTGACGCGCACGCGATCGACGGTGTAGCAGGGGTTGGACTCGAGCTCGGTCACGCCGTCCACCTCGGGCGCGGTCACCGTGCCGTCGGTCGGAGCCTGAGCATCAAAGTCGATGCAGTCGAGGCTCTGCTCAATGTGCAGCGGGCGCAGGTTGCCGTCAGTGCCGGGACGGTCGTAGTCGTACAGACGATACGTCACGTCGCTCGACTGCTGCGTCTCCAAAATGAGCGTGCCGGTCTTGATGGCGTGCACGGTACCGGAATCAATCTGGAAAAAGTCGCCCTTGTGAATCGGCAACACGTTGAGCATGTCGTCCCAACGTCCTTCCTCGATCATTTGTGCGGCCTCGGCGCGGTCCTTGGCACGCTGGCCGACGATGATCGTGGCGTCGGGCTCGCAGTCCAGCACATACCAACACTCGGTTTTGCCCAGGCTACCGTTCTCGTGCTCGGCAGCGTACTCGTCGTTGGGATGAATCTGGATCGAAAGGTCGTCCTTGGCGTCCAGAATCTTAATGAGCAGCGGGAACTCCTTGCCCTCGCAGTTGCCAAAGAGCTCGCGATGCTCGGCCCACAGCCACGACAGCGTGTGGCCGGCATACGGGCCCTCCGCAATCTGGCAGTCGCCGTTGGGGTGGGCCGAGATGGCCCAGCACTCACCGATGGGGCCATCGGGAATGTCGTAGCCAAATACGGTTTCGAGCTGGCGACCGCCCCAGATCTTCTCGTGGAAGATCGGCGTCAGTTTAATCAAATCGGACATATTCATACCTCATTGTGTTGCGCGGGCGCTGCGTAAAACTGTTCAAAACGAGCGCCCGCATGACTGCAAAAACCTATGCCAACGTTACGTTGTGCAACTCAAAGCGGTCGCCAACGTTGCGCGAGACCGAATACTCAAAGGCGGCGCCGCTGTCCAAAAAGCCAATCTGGGTGAGCTCGAGCAGGGGAGAGCCAGGCTTGGTGTCCAGGCGCTCGGCTTCTTCCTCGGTTGCTGCCACGGCGCGAATGGTACGGTGGAAGCTCGAAATTTTCAGCCCGCATTGCTCGCGGATGAAATGGTAGACCGATCCGTACAGGTCCTTCTTTTTCAGCCCCGGAATCAGCTCGAGGGGCATGTAGGTGTACTCGATAACGATGGGCTTCCCATCGGCCTGACGCACGCGCACGACGTGATAGGCAAAGTCATCCTCGGCAATTCCCAGCTGGGCTGCGATGTCCGCTGGTGGATTAACAATCGAGAAATCGTAGACCACCGAGGTCACCTTTTCCCCGCGGTGCTCATACGAAAAGCCCTGGGCACGGTCGTTTTTGCCCTGGAAAAACGCCTGGCCGGGAAGTCCCGCCGTGTCCTTAACGTAGGTGCCCGATCCGCGCCGGCTGGTAATAAGACCTTCCTCGGTGATTTGCTCGATAGCTCGTTTGACGGTGATTTTGGAAACGCTATAGAGCTCACAGAACTCAACGACGGTGGGAAGCTTGTCGCCCGGTTTAAGAGCGCCATCCTCGATACTTCGACGAATATCTGCAGCTATCGCCTCGTATTTGGGAATCATGGAACCTCCTTTCCGACATATATGAATACAAAAAGTAAGTATAACCCTCAACAGGGCATCCATATTACTTTTATCTAAGAAGTTCGAGAAAGAAAAAAGAAAAAGACGCTTTACTTTTAAAATTAGAGCGCTATAGTTTAAGCAACGAACGGAATCCTTCCGCACAACAGGATCGACCGTTTGGGGACGGTTTTGTTTTGGCGGGTTGGATATCGGTATGGCCGGTGCGCGCCCGCGCCGGATAACCTGCCAAAGCAAACCCGTCTCCAACCGGAAGCTCTAGAACACGAAAGCGAGGACTTTGATGGCACAGTATCAGCTGCCCAACGACTTCTTCTTTGGCGCTGCTATGTCCGGCCCGCAGACTGAGGGTCAGTGGAACCAGGGCGGCAAGCTCGAGAACCTGTGGGACACCTGGTCCATGCAGGATCTGGGCTCGTTCTATAACCGCGTGGGTTCCTATGCCGGTAACGACTTTATGGCCAAGTACAAGGACGACCTTCGCATCATGAAGGACCTGGGCCTGGATACCTATCGCACCTCCATCCAGTGGAGCCGTCTGCTCGATGCCGACGGCAACCTCAACGAGGAAGGTGCCGCGTGGTATCACGAGTTGTTCCGCGCCTCTCGCGAAGCCGGCTTGGAGCCGTTTGTCAACTTGTACCACTTTGACATGCCCACCTACCTCTTTAACCGTGGCGGCTGGGAGAGCCGTGAGGTTGTCGAGGCTTACGCACATTACGCCGACGTCGCCTTCCACGAGTTTGGCCAGGAGATTAAGTACTGGTTCACCTTTAACGAGCCCATCGTCGAGCCCGAGCAGCGCTACCAGGAGGGCGTGTGGTTCCCGCAGCTCCACGACTTCAACCGCGCCCGCACCGTGCAGTATCACATCTCGCTGGCGCACGCGCTGGCCGTGGCCAACTATCGTCGCGCCTATGACGAGGGCGCTATTCGCGCCGATGCCAAGATCGGCATGATCAACTGCTTTACCCCGGTCTACACCAAGGAGAACCCCAGCGAGGTGGACCTCGAGGCCGTGCGCATGACCAGCGGCATCAACAACCGCTGGTGGCTCGACCTCATCACCAAGGGCGAGCTTCCCGCCGACGTGCTCGACAGCCTGGCCGAGGGCGGCGTTAAGCTCCCGTTCCGCGCCGGCGACCAAGAGATCCTCAAGCAGGGTGTTGTCGACTGGCTAGGCTGCAACTACTACCACCCCACGCGTGTTCAGGCGCCGGCGAGCAAGGTCGACCAGTACGGCCTGCCGCACTTTGCCGACGAGTACGTATGGCCCGACGCCGTTATGAACGAGAGCCGCGGCTGGGAGATCTACCCGCAGGGCCTCTACGACTTTGGCATGGACTGCGCCAAGAACTATCCCGATCTTGAGTGGTTCGTCTCCGAGAACGGCATCGGCATCATGGACGAATACAAGAACCGTGACGCCGAAGGAACTATCCAGGATGACTACCGCGTCGACTTTGTACGTCAGCACCTGGAGTGGGTGGCCAAGGCCATCGACGAGGGCGCCAAGTGCCGCGGATACCATTATTGGGCCGTCATCGATAACTGGTCTTGGGCCAATGCCTTTAAGAATCGCTATGGCTTTGTCGAGGTCGATCTGATGGATGGCTATAAGCGCCGTCTTAAGAAGTCGGCGGCCTGGCTCAAACAGGTCGCCACGACCCACGTGGTTGATTAGCGACCGGACGAACGTCCAGACCGCGCGCCGCCGCGCGCAACACATGGCACATCTGGTGGCAGAGGGCGACAGACCACCGTGCGCATAGGAAAAGGCCGGATTTGAAAGTTAGGAGCAATCATGGCCAGTGACAACGGAAAGAGCTTCCTCGACAAGTTTGCCGAGGTCTCTGCGAAGGTGGGAAACCAGGTTCACCTGCGTTCCCTGCGTGACGCCTTCGCGACCATCACGCCGCTCTATATCCTTGCGGGTATCGCGGTTCTTATTAACAACGTCGTGTTCCCTCTGTTCCCGCTCGATGCGGCGGGCCTCGCCAACCTCCAGACCTGGGGCTCGGCAATCACCCTGGGCACCCTTAACGTGTCCGCCATTATCCTGGCCGGTCTGATTGGCTACAGCCTCGCCAAGAACGAGCGTTTCGATAACCCGCTTGCCTGCGTGGTTGTCGCTATCTCTGCCTTCGTCATCATGATGCCGCAGCAGATCACCGCCACGCTTGCCGCCACGAGCCCACTGCTCACCGACAAGATCACCTCCGCCGAGGTCACGGGCGCCCTTTCGACTGCCAACACCGGCACCAACGGTCTGTTCTCGGCTATTATCATCGCCCTGCTTTCCGTCTCGCTCTTCATCAAGATTTCTGGCGTCGAGAAGCTCAAGGTTAAGCTGGGCGAGGGCGTGCCTCCCGCGGTCTCCAACTCCTTCAACGTCATGATTCCGATGCTGCTTAACCTCGCGGTCTTCGCTCTTGCCGCAGCCCTGCTCGCCGTGTGCGCCGGCACCGATCTGTGCACCATCATCTCCACGTGCATCTCCAACCCGCTCAAGAGCATCATGAACGCTGGTCCGTGGGCTGTTATCCTCATCTACACCCTTGCTAACCTGCTGTTCTGCGTCGGTATTCACCAGTCCACCATCTCTGGCGCTACCGTCGAGCCGATCCTGACCATGCTCATCGTCGACAACATGGCTACCTTTGCCGCCGGTGGCACCATCCAGCCCGATCACTACATGAACATGCAGATCGTTAACAGCTTCGCCCTCATCGGCGGCTCGGGCTGCACCCTCATGCTCCTGCTCGACACGCTCCTGTTCTCCAAAAACAAGGCTTCCGAGACCGTTTCCAAGATGGCTATCCTGCCTGGTCTGTTCAACATCAACGAGCCGGTTATCTACGGTTACCCCATCGTGTACAACCTGCCGCTCATGATCCCGTTTGTCCTCCTTCCCGACCTGTTCATCGGCATCACCTATGGCCTTACCTGCGCAGGCATCATCAGCCCCTGCATCGCCCAGGTGCCCTGGACCATGCCTCCCGTCATCAATGCCCTGCTCGCTACGGGCTTTGACTGGCGCGCTGGCGTGTGGCAGGCTATCGAGATTGTCATTGGCATGGCCGTCTACCTGCCCTTTATGAAGATTTCCGAGAAGGCAATCGCCAAGCAGGAGGCTCTCGCCGAGTAGAACGCCTAACGTTCGTCCCTTTCACCTTTGCGGGCGCCGGTACGCGGCGCCGGTGCCCGCAGCTCTCTCCCTTGTGTAAAGATGCAGGGGGGTGGGCACAATAGCCGCAAGGAATAAAACCAGTTGTCGTCTGCGCGCCGCGCAGTTATAAGGAGGAAACCATGAAGAAGATCATGCTCTGCTGCAATGCCGGTATGTCCACGAGCCTGCTGGTCCAGAAGATGCAGGCCGAGGTTGCAAACCGTGGTCTGGATATTGAGGTCGAGGCTCGTCCCATGAACGAGGCCCACGATCACCTGGACGAGTGCGACATGTTGCTGCTTGGTCCGCAGATCGGCTACACCAAGGGCGATTTTGAGAAGGAGGCCGCCGGTCGTTTTCCGGTCGAGGTCATCAACATGGTCGACTACGGCCGCATGAACGCTGCCGGCATCATCGACCACTGCGTCAGCGTGATGGGCTAGGTGCTCTGCATGGAGGATATGAACGAACTGCAGATGACCTGCTTTGAGATCATCAGCTACGTCGGTACCGCCAAGAGCATGTACATCAATGCCGTGCAAAAGGCCAAGGAGGGCGATTTTGACGCCGCCGAGGAGCTTATCAAGCAGGGCGACGAGGCCTATAACGGTGGCCACGATGTTCACATGGGGCTTCTGAAGAAGGAGGCCAACGGCGAACGTAACGGCGAGGCCCCGTTGATTTTGCTGCATGCCGAGGACCAGATGGCCGGCACCGAGACCATGCGCGTCATGGCGACGGAGCTCATCGAGGTTCACAAGCAGCTGCAGGCACTTCAGGCCTAGTCGGCGTTATCGCCGCGACGGACCGTGCGGTCCAACAGACAACATAGTCCCTTTGACGGGCGCCGGGAGCCTCCGCCTCCCGGCGCCTTTATTTTTGGGGATGGTCTTGCGCGGCCTGTTGGGCAGCCAATTGCGTTTCCCCAGATAAAGCCTGCCAAAACAAACCTGTCCCTTTTTGGCGGGTTTTTGTCTTGAGAGCGGTACCATACAGGTAATGTTTAAACGAGAAAGGTGGGCTCCCATGGAACCTAAGCAGTATTACATCGGCATCGACGTCGGCGGCACCTCGGTTAAGGAGGGCCTGTTCGACGAGGACGGCAACCTGCTTGCCAAGGCCAGCGTGCCCACGCCTCCCATCGTTGACGCTGCGGGCTTTGCCGCGGTGACCGAGGCTATCGACCAGGTGGTCGCCAAGGCACGGATTCCGCGTGCCTTTGTGGCGGGCATTGGCCTGGCCGTTCCGTGCCCCATCCCGGCATCGGGCGATGCCAAGGTCAAGGCCAACATTGCCATTAACCTGCCCGAGCTGAGGATCGCCATTCAAAAGCACTGCCCCGACGCGGTCGTTAAGTACGAGAACGATGCCAACGCCGCTGCCATGGGCGAGGCCTGGCTCGGTTCTGCCAAGGGCGTGCAGAACGTGGTGATGGTCACCATCGGTACCGGCGTGGGCGGCGGCGTTATCGTTAACGGCGATGTGGTATCGGGCGTTGTGGGCGCCGGCGGCGAGATTGGCCACATGTGCCTGAACCCGGCCGAGGAGCGTACCTGCGGCTGCGGTGGCCATGGCCACCTGGAGCAGTATTCCAGTGCCACCGGCGTGGTGAGCAACTACCTTTCCGAGTGCAAGAAGGCGGGCGTCGAGCCCATCGAGCTCACCGGCCCCTCAGATTCCAAGGACGTGTTCCAGGCCTGCCGCGAGGGTGACAAGCTGGCGCTGGCAGCTGCCGATACCATGGCCGACTATCTCGGCCGCGCTCTGGCGCTTATCGCCAACGTGGTCGACCCCGAGATGTTCCTGATCGGTGGTGGCGCGTCCGCTTCGGCCGATGTCTACCTCGACGCCGTTCGCGAGCACTTCCAGCGCTACGCGCTTTCCGCCTCGCGCGAGACGCCCATCAAGGTCGCTTCGCTCGGCAACGACGCCGGCATCTACGGTTCCGTGCGTCTGATCGTGGGCGAATAAAACATACCTGATCGCAAAAGAGGCGCTGCCGGATGGCAGCGCCTCTTTTCTTATCCTTTACAGCGTATCTTCTCCCGGCAGCTGGTTCCACAGGCGGTAGTACACGCCCTGCTTTGCCAGCAGCTGTTCGTGGGTACCGGATTCCACAATGCCCTCTTCGCCCAGCACTAGGATGCGGTCGTAATCCTTGATAGTGGTCAGGCGGTGGGCAATGGTCAGGGTGGTGCGGCCGTGGGCCAGTTTTTCCAGGCTCTGGCCCACCAGGATCTCGCTCTCGTTGTCCAGTGCACTGGTGGCCTCGTCCAGAATCAGGATGGACGGGTTCTTCAGGAACACACGGGCAATGGCGATGCGCTGCTTCTGGCCGCCGGACAGCTTGACGCCGCGCTCTCCGACGTAGGTGTCAAAGCCGTCCTTCAGGGCCAGAATGAACCGCTCGGCACCGGCCAGACGGGCCGCCTCCACGATCTCCTCGCGTGTGGCACCGGGCTTGCCGTAGGCAATGTTCTGGGCCACCGTGCCGCTGAACAGGTACACGTCCTGCTGCACGATGCCGATGTCCTGCCGCAGGCTCTTCAGGGTGACATGGCGGATATCCTGCCCGTCGATGAGGATGCGGCCGTCCGTCACCTCGTAAAAGCGGGGGATCAGGTTGCACAGGGTGGTCTTGCCGCCGCCGGAAGCGCCCACCAGTGCCAGCCGCTCCCCGGCGTGGATGTCCAGACTGATATCGTGCAGCACCTTGTTGTGGTCATCCGGGTACTCAAAGCTGACGTTCTCGAACCGGATCGCGCCGGGGCCGGGCTGCAGGGGCACCGCGTCCGGGGCATCCTGAATGGCCACCGGGGTGTCCATGATCTCGGCAAAGCGCTCGATGCCGGTCATGCCGCGCTGGAACTGCTCGGCAAACTCCACGATGCGCCGGATGGTGGCGATGAGGGTGGTGACATACAGCATATAGGCCACCAGATCACCGGCGGTGATCCTGCCGTATACCAGCGACAGGCCGCCTGCCAGAATGACCACCAGATACATCAGGCCGTCGAACAGGCGGGTGG
>CAJMOL010000043.1 GCA_905215095.1 uncultured bacterium
GTCGGCGCCACTGCGATACCCCCGGTCAGCGACTCAACCCAAGTTTCCGCTTCACCCTCCCCCGCCGCGCTCACCGTGGGCTCGGTTGCGCTCGACCCCGACCGCCGCGAAGTCACGGTCGGCGGCTCGCCCATCGCGCTCACGGCCCGCGAGTTCGACGTTCTCGCCCTGCTTATGGCGCACGCCGGCACCGTGCTCACGCGCGAGCGCATTGCGCACGAGGCGCTGGGCTACGAATACGTGGGCGACACCAACAACGTCGACGTACATATCGCGCACCTGCGCGCCAAGATCGAAGACGCCGGCGGCGCCCGCATCATCCAAACCGTGCGCGGGGTGGGCTATGTCTGTCGCGCGTAACGCCGAGGCCAAGCGCGTCACCTCCATCGCCCGCGCCATCAACTGGAGCTATATGTGGCGCCGTCTGATGAGCTACATCTGGCTCGATCTGTTGCTGGTAGTGATTGCGGCGGCGATCCTCGTCTATGGATACAACCAGACGTTGCCCGACGGCGCGTCTACCGCGGGGTGGATCCCCAGCGCCGCCGTTCACGGCATGTCGCTGACGCCTGCGCGTGGCTGGGACCTGACAACGCTCACCTATACCGTCGAGCTTGCGCGCACCACCAAGACCTTCCCCCTCGCGCAGGACCTCGTCACGCTATGGCCTCTCTACCTTGTCGTTGTGGGTTGGCAGGTCATCAGCGTGCTCAACATGCTCGGCGGCGCCCGCCGCGTGCGCCGTACCATGGCACCGCTCAACGACTTGGCCCTGCGCGTGGACGAGCTCGGACGTATGCAGCTCGCCGGCGGCAAGATGGAAACGCTGGAGCAGGCTATCGAGCGCGCAAGCGTCGACTCGCCGAGCGTCACCACCGGCGACGCCGACCTGGCGAGCATCGAGGTCGCACTCAACCGCCTGCTGCGCCAGATGCAAGAGGCAAAGCTGCAGCAGATGCGCTTTGTCAACGACGCGAGCCACGAGCTGCGCACGCCCATCGCGGTGATTCAGGGCTACGTAAACATGCTCGATCGTTGGGGCAAAGACGACCCGGACGTGCTAGCAGAGTCCATCGCCTCGCTCAAGACCGAAAGCGAGCATATGCAGGAGCTCGTGGAGCAGCTGCTGTTTTTGGCGCGCGGCGATGCCGGCCGCACCGTGCTGCGGCGCGCGAATACCAACCTGGCCGCACTGGTCGGCGAGGTTTGCGAAGAATCGCAGATGATCGATGCCGGGCACACATATCGGCTGGCGTACGATGCCGCACTTACCTGCGACCCGCGCTGCAACGCATCGGTTGACGTGGCGCTCGTGAAGCAGGCTCTGCGCGTAATCGTGCAGAATGCCGCCAAGTATTCGGACGCGGGAACGACTGTCACATTTGCCATAACTCCCGATACGGGCACGGGCGCGATCGACATAAGCGTTGAGGACGAGGGCATCGGCATGAACCAGGAATCCGCAGCTCACGCGTTTGAACGGTTCTACCGCGCCGACAACGCACGCGATGCCGGCGCGCAGGGCTCGGGTCTGGGGCTTGCCATTGCCAAGTGGATCGTCGATAGCCATGGCGGTGTCATTGGCGTGACCTCAGTCGAGGGCGTCGGCAGCCGCTTTACGATTCGCCTGCCGCGGTAGGAAGCCCCTCGGCATAAATAAAGGGATAGGGCCACGCAGCCCTATCCCTTTTTGCTAGCTATGACAGCTTGTGCGCTACTCGCGGCACAGGTGCACGGCAAAGCCGGCGAACTCGCGCTTAAAGTACACGAGCTTGGTGCCGCCGTCGGGCAGCAGCACGCGCGACTCCTCGTTGACCTCGAGCCCGCGCTCGGCAAACCACTTCTCGGCCGCATCGATGTCGTTGACGGCAAAGCCGATGTGGCCCTTGGCGCCACGACCGTTCTGCTTCATGATCTCGACCAGCGAATCGTTAAAGTACGAAACCGGAGTCTCAATAACGGGCAGGCCCATCATCGTCGAGAACAGCTCCGCGATCTCCAGGGCATCGGCCGGGTCGGTGGCGTTGATGCCCACGTGAGCGACGCGCATGCCAAAGAGCTCGACCGGGTTGGCGTTCTGCTCACTCATACAGGCAGTGCCTACTGAGCCATGACGTCGAGAACGGCCTTCTCGGCAGCGACGCGGTTCATGCCGGTCATGAAGGGCACGCCGCTCACGTACGGGCAGGTGAGGCCTTCGGGGGCAACGGTGGTGGCGATCAGCAGGTCGGCGCCCTCGTCGCAAACGTCCTTGGCCTCGGAGATGGCGCACTGCACGATCTCGTACTTGTCGGCGTAACCGTTGGCGTCGAGCAAGGTGGCGACCTTCTGGGCAACGAGCGTGGAAGTAGCAGCGCCAGCACCGCAAGCCAAAACGATCTTCTTCATAGGTAATGTCTCCCTTCATGGTTTACTTTAGGTAAGTGTACCGCAGCGAGCGATGGCACTTGGCCTCGATGAGCTTTTATGCCAGTTTGCTTGCGCGCTGCGTATAATACATCTAGTACGTGTTGTCATACCGCTCGCTTTATGAGCGACTAAGGACCCCAATATGCCCGATTCCCGCACCCTCTGGACCGCCGTCGTTATCATCTGCATCGCCGTGTCGGTGTTCTTTAGCGTCAAAAAACGCACCACGTTCAAGCGCTTGCAGCAGCTTATGGCTGCCAAGCAGTGGGACGAGTTCGATCGTTTGCTCGACGCCAAACTCACCAGCATGCTGTACCCGCGCTATAACCGCGACTACCTGCGCCTGAACTCCTATCTGCTGCGCGAGGACCACAAGCGCGCCGACGAGATGTTCGATTTGCTGCTGGGGCTCAATCTGCCCAAAATGCAGCGCGTCGACCTGGTGATCAAAGCCTTT
Organism: uncultured bacterium; assembly: GCA_905215095.1. Taxonomy (GTDB): domain Bacteria; phylum Actinomycetota; class Coriobacteriia; order Coriobacteriales; family Coriobacteriaceae; genus Collinsella. The sequence continues at coordinate 2,867 of CAJMOL010000043.1, forward strand.
AACTACTACGTTGGCCAGGAGGACCGCAAAAAGTCCAAGGAGCTCCTGCACGAGATCAAGGGCTTTGAGGGCGGCCAGGCCGAGGCAGTCGCGCACGAATGCCAACTGATGTACGACACGATGATCCTCAAGCGCCACAACGACATTCCCGAGCTGGAGCGCATGCTCGAGGAGGCCGGCGACGATAAGGTCAAGAGCTGCCGCCTGGAATACCTGCTGGCCCTGCAGTACAAGAACAAGGGCGACGAAGCCAAGTTCCAGGAGTTCCTGGAGAAGTCGGGCCAACACTCGATGGCCGTCAACGCGTAACGGACGGCTTGTGCTAGACTTCTAGTCTCACGGGGGCGTGGCGGAATTGGCATACGCAGGAGACTTAAAATCTCTCGCCGCAAGGATTGTGGGTTCGAGTCCCACCGCCCCTACCATATGACGCTTACGAGCCCGTGTCCCCCAGGGATGCGGGCTCACTTCTTTTAGATGCCGGTGGGGCTCGAACCCGCGAGGGGGCGAGCGTTAAGCGGACACGCAGCGTCCGCAGCGAGCCGGCGAGGGCGCCGGCAGGCGGCCGAAGCCGGTGCGGATCCGCGAAGCGGATGCGCGGACGTCCTTTCGCCCGCACCATTAAATGAAAGAGCTCCCAGCAATGGGGGCTTTTTTGTTATGGGCCGTTTTTGGCAGATTTGACCTATCGATTTCGCGCGGTAGATGCCCCTGTGGTCAAAAAGTGGCGAATATGAGTACTGGCACGAAAACAGAGACATTTCGCGAAGCCATTTTTGCTCATTTTACGCAACAGATGTACGCTAATTTGGCTCAACCTTGAGACAAAATGAAGTCATTTCGATAGACTTCGGGTTCAAAGAGGCGATTTTGACCCAAATACGCTGTTACTAAACTGGTAACAGTACTCATATTTGGCCTTTTTTGACCATGGGTCCTCTTGTTGGTGTCACACAGCTGCTTCGTGCGGGTATCCTAGTCCCAACGCGTGCCTATCAGAGGAGAAACCATGCTGTTGTCCGGTATCATCGCTGCCCTTACGAGCCTTCTACTTCCCATCATCATTTTGTTGCTACTGCTCCCCAACGCCTGCTATGTCGTTGAACAGCAGCATGCTGTGATCATTGAGCGCCTGGGCAAGTTCAACCGCATCGTCAACGCGGGCTTCCACATGAAGGTGCCCGTGATCGACCGCAAGGCCGCCACGGTGAGTCTGCGCACCATGAAAAACGGTTTTGGCATCGACGTTAAGACCCAGGACAACGTGACCATCGGCCTTGAGGTCTCTGCTCAGTACCACGTGAGCTATGACATGGGCGCCGGCCCGGCAGATTCGGGCATCTACAAGAGCTACTACATGCTGCAGGAGCCCGTCGACCAAATGCGTGACTTCATCACCGATGCCCTGCGCTCTTCCATCCCCGTCTACACGCTCGATGAGGTCTTTGCCAAAAAAGACGATATCGCCAAGGACGTCAACGCCACCGTGTCCGAGCAGATGGCCGCCTACGGCTTTACCCTCGTGTCGACACTTATCACCAAGATCGCGCTGCCGACCGAGGTCGAGAACTCCATGAACGACATCAACGCTGCCCAGCGAAAGCGCGCCGCTGCGCAGGAGCTCGCCGAGGCCGATCGCATCAAGCGCGTTACCGAGGCGACCGCCGAGGCCGAGGCAATGGAAAAGGCGGGCGAGGGCATCGCCAACCAGCGCAAGGCCATTGCTCTGGGCATCAAAGATTCGCTCGAGATCATCCAGGAGACGGGCGTCGGCAACGATGAGGCCAACCAGCTGTTCATGTTTACGCAGTGGTCCGAGATGATGACGGAGTTCGCTCGCACGGGTAAAACCTCGACGGTCGTGCTGCCGAGCGATTTCTCGCAGTCGGCCTCGATGTTCGAGCAGATGCTGACCGCCGGCAAAGTTCAGAACGAGTCAAAGGAGTAGACGCGCGTGAAATATACCGTTGTTTGCGTTGGCAAGCTCAAAGAGCGCTTTTGGAAGGACGCGTGCGCTGAGTACACCAAGCGCCTAGGTGCCTATGCCAAGGTTGATATCCGCGAGGTGGCCGATATCGACCCGGCTAAGGCGGGCGGCGTGGATGCCGCGCGCAACAAAGAAGGCGCGGCGATTCTTGCTGCCCTGCCACCGCGGGCACATGTGATTCTGCTGGCTATCGAGGGCAAGGAGCGTTCGAGCGAGGAGTTCTCGGCCCGCCTCGATGACCTCATGCTGAGAGGCAACAGCGACATCGCTTTTGTAATCGGCGGATCGGACGGCGTGAGCGATGCCGTGCGCGCCCGCGCCGACGAGATGCTCAGCTTTGGACGCATTACCTTGCCGCACAACCTGGCGCGCGTGGTGTTGCTGGAACAGATCTACCGCGCCTGCAAGATTAGCCGTGGCGAGCCGTATCACAAGTAGGTCGGCAATACGAAACAATGGCGTGGGACAATGACTTTCGTTTTGAGGAATGCATCTGAGAGGACTGTGTGATATGAAGATCGGATTTGTCGGTTTTGGCAATATGGCGAGCGCTATGGCCGATGGCTGGATCGCTGCCGGTGTAGCTGCGAGCGACATGTGCGCCTGCGCGGGTCGCTACGACGCACTGGTTGAGCGCTGCGAGGCACGCGGCATGGTCGCCTGCCACGATGCCGCCGAGGTTGTCGCCGCATCCGATATCGTGGTCGCTGCGGTCAAACCGTACATGATCGAGAAGGTATTCGCCCCGCTCAAGGATGCTCTTGCCAAAAAAGTCGTTCTGTCGGTTGCCTGGACCTGGGACAGTGCCAAGTGGGAGCAGGTCCTGCCGGGCGTCGCGCATATCTCGACGGTGCCCAACACACCGGTTTCGGTGGGCGAGGGCGTCATCGCTTGCGAGAAGGCTTCCACGCTTAGTGATGAGCAGAGCGCAGTGGTGCTTGATCTGCTTGGCAAGCTCGGTGCGGTGGTCGAGCTCGATACGAGCCTGCTGTTTGTGGGCGGCACGGTGGGTGGTTGCGCTCCGGCATTTGTCGCTATGGCAATCGAGGCCCTGGGCGATGCGGCGGTCAAGCACGGTATCCCGCGTGCCGATGCCTATCGCATTGTGAGCCAGATGGTGCTGGGTACGGCAAAGCTGCAGCTTGCAACCGGTCAGCATCCCGCAGCGATGAAGGATGCCGTGTGCTCGCCCGGCGGTGCTACCATCAAAGGCGTCGTCGCGCTCGAGGACGCCGGCATGCGCAGCGCCCTCGTCAAGGCCATCGACGCAACCCTCCAGTAAACTGACCAATAAGGGACAGATTTATTTTGGCAGGTTTTTCCTGCGGTTTTGTACCTTGAGCAAAAAGCGCCCCGCAACTGGCTCAATTCCAGTTGCGGGGCGCTTACGTTTGCCCAGATAAAACCGACCAAAATAAGCCTGTCTTTTTTTGCAGGTTAGTCCCAGAAGCTGTCTTCTTCATCCTCGGACTTGGGGCCGCGGTCGACATACATCTTATGGGTGCGCTTCTCCATCACAAAGGCAAGAATCGCAAACAGCAGGATGCCGCCGGCGAAAAGGATGGCAAAACCGGTGCGGGTGCCAAACAAAAAGGAAAAAACTGCGTCCATTGGGTGCCTTCTTGCGTAGTTGAGTTGGGTCGTAAACGCTCATAAGTATATACTTGCCCATACATGTACAAGGTTGCAACCTAAATGGAATGTATATCGCCGGAGGATCTTATGCTTGATATCAAGTTTGTTCGCGAGAACCCCGATGCCATCGATACCGCCATGGCAAATCGCCAGACGTCTTGGGATCGCGAGAAGTTCTTTGAACTCGACGACGAGCGCCGTGCCGTCATCACCGAGGTCGAGGAGCTCCAGGCCACGCGTAACGCCGAGTCCAAGAAGATTGGCGCCCTGATGAAGGAGGGCAAGAAGGACGAGGCCGAGGCCGCCAAGGAGGCCGTGCGCGCCGTCAACGAGAAGATCGACGGTCTGGCCGAGCGCCGTACCGCTCTTGAGCAGGAGCAGTACGATTTCATGGCTCACCTGCCCAACATTCCGTGCGAGGCCACCCCGTACGGTAAGGACGAGGACGAGAACATCGAGCGTCGCCGCTGGGGCACCCCGCGCGAGTTCGACTTCGACTTTAAGCCGCACTGGGATCTGGGCACCGATCTGGACATCCTCGACTTCGAGCGCGGCAACAAGCTCTCCGGCAGCCGCTTTACCGTTCTCGGTGGCGCCGGCGCCCGCCTGGAGCGCGCCCTCATCAACTTCTTCCTCGATACGCACACCAGCCGTGGCTTCAAGGAGTGGTGGCCGCCCATCGTCGTCAAGCGTCAGACCATGTTCGGTACGGGCCAGCTGCCCAAGTTTGAGGACGACGCCTATCACGTCTCGGGCGACAACTTCCTGATCCCTACCGCCGAGGTCGTGCTCACCAACCTGCACGCCGGCGAGGTCCTCGACGCCGACACCCTGCCGCGCCGCTACACTGCCTTCACCCCCTGCTTCCGCGAGGAGGCCGGTTCCGCCGGTCGCGACACCCGCGGCATCATTCGCCAGCACGAGTTCGACAAGGTCGAGATGGTCAAGTTCGCCAAGCCGGAGGAGTCCGACGAGGAGCTCGAGAGCATGACCGCCGAGGCCGAGTACCTGCTGCAGCAGCTGGGCCTGCCGTATCGCGTGATTAGTCTGTGCACCGGCGACCTGGGCTTCTCTGCCCGTCAGACCTACGACGTCGAGGTCTGGCTGCCGAGCTACAACGCCTACAAGGAGATCAGCTCCTGCTCCAATTGCGGCGACTTCCAGGCCCGTCGCGCCAACATCAAGTATCGCGACCCCGAGAACTTCAAGGGCTCGCGCTACCTGCACACCCTTAACGGTTCCGGTCTGCCGGCTGGCCGTACCATGGCTGCCATTCTGGAGAACTACCAGAACGCCGACGGCACCATCACGATCCCCGAGGTTCTGCGTCCCTACATGGGCGGCCTCGAGAAGATCGAGCCGGTTGCGTAGGTTGCCTGCATAAGCGATTTGCAAGGGCGCTCCTTTCTGGGGCGCCCTTTTTGTGTGCGGTGCTTTACCATATCGCGCGGACAGCTCAATAGAAAACACACGAACAAACGTTCTGTATACAGCCATCTACCTGCTATGCTTTTGTTAAATAGAAGCGAGAGGAAGGGGATGCGATGGAGCTGTTTGATGAGCGGGTAGTTTTGTTTGAGAGCGATGAAGGTGGGGAGCACCTACTAGTTACGTGTGAGCCATCCGGTATGGGTGGTTTGGTGGTGCGGCAGACGAGCGAGGGTCCGTTGACCCAATGGTGCTTTGAGGAGTCGCCGCATGTAGTCGAGACGTTTGTGGCGCATGAGGCGCTTGTTGTCCTTGAGCACTTCTATGGCGTTGGAACTTCTAATCAGGTGGCCAGAATGCTGAGCATTTCGTTTGCCGACTACGACTGTGCCCAACGGGTGCGGTCGCTTCTAGGGGAGCTTGGCGCTGGGTTCGATGTGATTGAAAAGCCAATCGATCGCACGAGAAGCGCTGATGCTTGTGGTGCAGCGTGACAAATTGAGGCCCGCGCGAAAAAAGTTTGAGATTTTGCTTGACTCTAACGAACTAAAGTGGTTTTATATGTCTTGCGCTGCGGCGTTACCTCAGCTGGATAGAGGGTCTGACTACGAATCAGAACGTCATAGGTTCGAATCCTATACGCCGCACCATTTGAGATTAAAGCTCCCGGCAACGGGGGCTTTTCTTTTACGTAAACACCGCATGGATTCGAACCTCGGTCAAAGGGGACTATTTCTCATCGACTCGTGTAAGATTTCGAGTATGCGCCTCGGTGAGTCCGTGGCGCGCTCTTTCTTTAGACGACCGATCAGGGTGATATTTCGTGGCAGAGCGTCCGACATACAAGCTCAGGTTTCTCGATCCCAAAAAGCGCTTTCCGGCCATGCCCGAGCAGCCTGCGGGACGCTCGTATGGCGTGGTTTGGAAGCTCTTTGGCGAGGACCCGCATGAATCATGCTATGTCGTCGAATTCGTCGGCAAAAGCCATGTGTCGCTTTTGGGCTACGTGTGTGTTTCGGGTGAGGTCTATAAGGTGGACCGTCCCGTTAACGAGGCATCGCTGCCCGACGATCCCGACATGCAACTGATTCTTGACGAGTCCGATTCCAACATCGGTGAGATTGCGGTCAGGGGTACCGATGGGACGATGCGCTCCCGGGCGCGAGTCATCGGCTCTCCCGAAGGCACCATGCGCGAACAATCCGATCGCGAGACGTGGAATTCGACGCGCAGCCTTCGCTACGGCGAGTTCATGGCCTCGATGTTCTTGCGCTACGTGATATTTGCCAACTCCGAAAGCGCTATTGTGAACACGGCGGACGCCGGCGGACTCGACGAGGGTATGCAAAACGT
>CAJMOL010000044.1 GCA_905215095.1 uncultured bacterium
GTGGTATCGGTTTTGGCGACATGCCGCACGAGGTCGATCTTGACGTTATTACGCGTACCTTTTACGGCATCGATTCAAAGTATCTGGCGTTCATCGACGAGGTCGACCCCGAGGTGCTTGAGTTTTCTGCTCAGCTGGCAGATATTGCGACCGGACAGCTTTCGTACGAATTGAGTCCTAATCTGCCCATTACGCTGGCAGATCATATCCAGTTTGCCATTAAGCGCGCCCGCGAACATATGGTGGTGTCGTTGCCGCTCAAGCGCGATCTGGAGCAGCTGCATCCTATTGAGTATCGATTGGGCGAGTTAGCCGTTCGCGGCATTAAGAAAACTTTTGCCGTTCGCATGCCCCAGAGTGAGGCCGCGGGTATCGCCATGTCGATTATCAATGCGGCGATTAAGCCGAGCGAGCGGCGCGTGCTTGCCGAGCAGCACGAGGAGCATCTCCTCGATATGACGGTTGCGATTATTCAAGAAGAGTTGGGCGTGACAGTCGATCGCTCGTCGTTTGCCTTTACTCGCTTTGCCACCCATGTGCGCTATCTGCTCGATCGCGTGGCAAAGAAAGAGCCGATTGACACCGAGAATTCCGGTCTTTACGACGTGCTCGTGGAGCAATATCCTGCGGCATCGCGCTGCGCTCATCGTATCGACGCTCTGATTCAAGAGGCCTTTGGCGAGCCATTGGCCCAAGAAGAGCTCGTCTATCTGATCATGCATGTGAATCGTGTGGCTCCCGCAAGCTTGAATAAATAGGGTCTCTGGCGTTTTATTTCCGTCGTAGTGACCGTTCGCGGACTGTTTGCTACCGTTCGTCGGCAATCTGGGTCACGGAGAACGCATCTGCCGCATATACTCGCCGTGTTTTGGGTGTTACTCACGGCGCAGCTCCGAGAGGCACTACCGATTCTGTCGAGGCCCCCATTGGGTCTCTGTCGGTTGTGCGCGGGGCTTTTTTCATGTCGATCCACCCGGGAATCACATGTAATCAAATCTCTTGCCAACGGGCATCGCGTGCTGCGCAGGCGCGAGCAGAATCGTGCGTCTTGGCGCTGTGAAACCCCACGGGCTTTTAGTTGGAAGAGAAGGGATTCGACATGGCTGTCGATAACAAGAAGATTGCCGAGGACGTGCTTGCTGCCATCGGCGGCGCCTCCAATGTAACGAACGCGACGCACTGCATGACCCGCCTGCGTCTGAACCTTAAGGATCAGTCCATCCCCAATGACGATGAAGTTAAGAAGATCAAGGGCGTACTGGGTGCCCAGTGGTCTGGCGGCCAATATCAGGTCATCATCGGTCAGAACGTGCCGAAGGTCTATGACGCCGCCATTGCGTTGGGCGTCAAGGGCGAAGGCTCCATTGACGAGAGCCTCGATGGCGGCGCCAAGGAGCCGCTGACGCTCAAGACCGCGGGCAGTAAGACCCTCAACTACCTGTCCAAGACCATGGTCATGACGATCCCCATTATCATGGGTGCTGCCATGTTCCGTACTATCGCCGTGGTTTGCGGTGACGGCATGCTCGGCATTTGGTCTGCCGATTCCGACATCTACAACTTCTTCTACAACTGGATTTACAACGCCGGTTATTACTTCCTTCCCGTTTATTTGGGTTGGGCTGCTGCGAAGCAGCTTGGCTGCAGCCAGCCGCTCGGCATGATGCTCGGCGGTGTGCTCATTGCCCCCGAGCTCATGACGATGGTCAACGCTGCAGCGGATTCGGGCGTAACGACCACCATGGTCTACGGCGTGCTGCCGGCCCAGCTGAACAACTATTCCTCCACCGTGCTCCCCATGGTTCTGTCCATGCCGGTACTCATGGTCGTCGAGAAGTTCATGAAGAAGATCATTCCTGACATGCTCTCTACGGTGTTTGTGCCCGTGTGCACCCTGGCCGTCATGGTTCCCGTGTCGCTGTGCGCTCTGGCTCCGATCGGCTCTATCCTGGGTAGCGTGGTTGGCAACTTCATGTTCGGCCTTGGCAACGCCGGCGGCATCGTCACGATCCTCTCCCTCGTCGCCATTGCCGCGCTTTGGGAATTCCTGGTTATGACCGGTATGCACCAGGTCCTGCTTACCCTTGGTATTGTGCAGGTGCTCACGATGGGATCTGACTCCTGCGTTATGGTTGCGGCCGGTATCGCTCAGTTCGCTACGTGGGGCATGGCCTTCGGTGCCTTCCTGCGCCTTAAGGAGACCGATGAAAAGGGCGCCATGCTTGGTTTCTCGCTCTCCGGCATTGTCGGTGGCGTGACGGAGCCCGCACTGTATGGCTGCGGCTTTAAGTACACCCGCTGTTTGGGTGCCATGGTTGCCGGCGGTGCTCTCGGTGGCCTGATCGCAGCTCTTACTAATGTGACGCTGTATGTTCTGGGCGCGTCCAATATTCTGTGCGTCACCGGTTTTGTTGCCGGCGGAACCGCTAATCTCGTCTGGGGATGCGTTGCGTGCGGCGTCGCATTTGTTGCCGCCGCCGCCATCGCCTACCTCTTTGGCTTTACCAAGGAGCAGCTCGAGGAAGATGCTGCTGCCGCTAAGGCTTAAGGCATCTGTTTGGGCAGGATAATTACCTAGGGCACTTGGTTGCACTCCAAGTGTCCTTTTCCATAGATTGGAGTCGTTATGAAGCAATTGCTTATTCGCGCCGATGATATCGGTTATTCGTACGCCGTTGACTTGGGGATTGCCCGCAGCGTCAACGAGGGCCTGGTGCGCTCGGCGGGCCTTATGCCCAATATGCCCGAGGCAGAGCGTGGCTGGTCGCTCGTGGCGGATGCCGGCATTGCGGTGGGCCAGCATACCAACGTGTGCTTGGGCAAACCGTGCGCCGACCCGGCGCTCATCCCGAGCATGCTCAACGAGAACGGCGAGTTCCATAGCAGTCGTACCTTCCGCGAGCACTTTAAGCGTGGCGAGGAACTGATTGACTTCGACGAGGCCTGCATCGAGATTCTTGCGCAGCATGACCGCTTTGTCGAGATTGTGGGTCGCGAGCCCGACTACTTTGAAGCCCATGCCGTCATGAGCAAAAACCTTAACCGAGCGATCTCGGCGGTTGCCCAGGAGCTGGGCCTTAAGGAGCAAAAGGCGAGCTTCGACCCCACGGCGGTGGTGCGTTGCGGAAATACTGATCTGCGCGCGGTGATGCATTCGATGGAGCCGGGCTACGAGCCAAAAGACTCGATTATGCAGACGGTTCGCGAGATGTCCGACGGCGAGACGGTCGTCTTTGTGTGCCACCCGGGCTATCTTGATCGTTTTATCCTCGAGAACAGCTCGCTTACGGTCGATCGTACCAAGGAAGTCGATGCGCTGATCGATCCTGAGCTGCGCGCTTGGCTTGAGTCCCAACCCGATCTTCGCCTGATTGATTACCGCGACCTGTAAGGGCCCATGCCACCACAAAGGGGACAGGCACCTTTGTGGTGGTTCTGGCGCCGTTGCCATTATGGCGGCGGCGCCTTTTTTGTCCGTGCGGCGCGGTAGAGTGTAGGCGGTTGAAATTTGCGTCCATCGAGGAGCTGCTATGAACGAGATCAGGTGCCCGCATTGCGGCGAAGTGTTTAAGGTCGATGCGTCCGGCTATGCGGATATCGTCAAACAGGTGCGCGATGCCGAGTTCTCGCGCGACCTGGATGAGCGTGTGAAGGCAGTCCAGCGCGAGGGCGAGCAGGCGCTGGAACTTGAGCGCTTGCGTTCGACGGCCGCCTTGCAAGAGGCAGAGTCTCAGCGCAATGCTCAGCTTGTCGAGCAGAAGAACGCTGCGGCCCAGCAGCTGGCGCAAGAAGTCGCCAAGCGCGATGCCGAGCTTGCCGAGCTGCGCGCCAAGCTTGAGGGCGCTGCCACGGAGCGCGAGAGTGCAAGCCAGCGCGCGGCGGTTGAGGCCCGTGCGGATGCGCAGAAGGAAAACGCAGAGCTCCAGCGTGAGATTGACAACCTGCGCGCGCAGCTGGGACGCAAGGATGATGAAGCCAGGCTTGCCGAGGCGGCGGCACGCAATGCTGCTCAAAACGACCTGTCCGCGCGCGACGCTCAGATTGCCGAGCTGCAGGCCAGGCTCGCCGCGGCGGACAAGGCCCAGGAGATGGCGCTTGCCGCTGCCACGGCAGAGTCACAGCGTGAGCTTGATGCCGCTCGCGGCGAGGCCGAGCGCGCGCTTGCTGACTACCGCGCGAAGGTACAAGAGAAGTTTACCGCCGCAAGGGCTCAGTCCGAGCAAGAGGCCGAGGGCCTGCGTGCCCAGCTGCGCGAGCAGGAACTGATGGCAAAAATGAACCTGTCAGAGGCGGTTGCCGCGGCGGAGCGAGAGCGCGATGAGGCACGTGCCAAGCTGACGAGCGAGCTGGCAGTGCGCGATTCGCGCGAGGAGCAGGCCAAGGCGGCACACGAGCTCGAGCTTGCGCAGGCCAAGCGCGCGAGCGATGACCTGATTCGCTATAAGGATGAAGAGATTGAGCGCCTTAAGGACATGAAGGTCCGCCTGTCCACCAAGATGGTGGGCGAGTCGCTCGAGCAGCACTGCGAGACCGAGTTTAACCGTCTGCGCATGACGGCGTTTCCTAACGCGTACTTCGAGAAGGATAACGATGCGTCCGAGGGCACCAAGGGCGACTTTATCTTCCGCGAGTGCGACGCGAGCGGCAACGAGGTCATTTCGATTATGTTTGAGATGAAAAACGAGAACGACGAGACCGCGACCAAGCATAAAAACGAGGATTTCTTTAAGAAGCTCGATCATGATCGTCGCCAGAAAGGCTGCGAGTATGCGGTGCTCTGCACCCTGCTGGAGCCCGAGAGCGAGCTCTATAACGCAGGGATAGTCGACGTGAGCTACCGTTATGAAAAGATGTACGTGATTCGCCCGCAGTTCTTCATTCCCATGATTACGCTTCTTCGCAACGCTGCCATGGGTTCGCTGCGCTATAAGCAGGAGTTGGCGGAGTACAAGCAGCAGAACATCGACGTCACGAACTTCGAGACCAAGATGGAAAAGTTCAAGGACGGCTTCTCGCACAACTACAACTTGGCGAGCAAGCAGTTCGAGTCGGCGATCAAGGAGATTGATGCTGCCATTAAGCAGCTCGAGAAGACCAAGGATGATTTGCGTCGCAGTACTGAGAATTTGCGTCTGGCCCACAACAAGGCCGACGATCTTACCATTCGCAAGCTCACGTGGGGCAACAAGACCATGAAGGCGGCGTTTGACGAGGCGCGCAGGTCTGCGACAGAGTCAAACGATGAGCCCGCTGAGGCAGATTCGTATGAGGTCGAGGATGCCGAGTGAGGCATAGCATATAGTGCAAAAACGGGGCCGCTGGCGATGTTGCCAGCGGCCCCGCTTCGTTCCAGTATGGTCGGCTAGTTCTCGAGCAGGTCCTCGATAAAGCCGACGCGGTAGTTTTTGAAGATGACCTCGCCGCCGTCTTGCGTGGCGTCCAGATCGACATCGCCCATGATGCCAAAATCGTGGTCGTCATCTTCGTCGGCAAAGATCTGGTGCACGTGCCACACGTGATCGGTCTTCTCGTCGGATTCATCGATGGAAAACATCGCGGCGCTGCGGGCGTCTCCGTCGGTGAGGATTTCCTCGTGCTGCTCATGGTAGGCATCGAGCGCCTTTTGCCAGCGGACCTCGCTCATGCCCCAGTCCTCGTCGAGCTCGCCCAGGTCGCGCACGTGTCCGCGGGCAGCAAGGGTTACGCGGCGGAAGAGCGCGTTGCGCACCAACAGTGTGCAGCCGCGACGGTCCGCAACGACTTCGTCGATGCCCTGCGGCGGTGCGGCGTCGAGTGCAGCGGGGTTGCCGGCGTTCTCCCACTCGTCCACCAGGCTCGAGTCCACCGAGCGCACCACAAAGCCCAGCCACGAGATAATGTCGCGTAGGCGCCCGTCGCGCTTCTCGATGGGCACGGTGCGGTCGAGTGAACGGTAGGCCTCGGCTAGGTAGCGCAGCAGAATGCCCTCGGAGCGGGCGATGCCGAGCTTTTGGATATAGCCCTTAAAGTCGCTCGCGCTCTCCAGCATGTCGCGCAGAACGCTCTTGGGCGAGAGCTGGTAGTCGTTGGCCCAAGGTACTTCTTGGCAGTACTTGTCGAAGGTGGCATCGAGCAAGTCCTCGAGCGGCTTTTCGTAGGTGACATCCTGGATGCGCTCCAGGCGTTCTTCATATTCGACGCCGTCAGCCTTCATTTCGGCCATCGCGCGGTCGCGCGCGGCGCGCTCCTGTGCACGCAGCACCTGCTTGGGGTCCTCGAGCGTAGCCTCGACCATCGAGATCAGATCCATGGTATAGGTCTCACTCTCGGGGTCGAGCAGCTCCAGGGCGGCAAGCAAAAACGGCGAGAGCGGCTGATCGAGCGCAAAGTCCTCGGGCAGGTCGACCGTCAGCGCGTAGTCGATGTCCGGCGCGGCGTCAGCCGGAGCGTCGGGCGCGGGCGGCACCTCGGTGCGAACGACGACGCCGGAGTCGATGAGCGTGGCGAAGATCTCGTCGGCACGAACCTCGAGCTTTGCCTTTTCCTCGGGCGTTTGCAGGCTTGTCTCGATGAGGTCGTGCACGCGGGCGCGAGCGTCGCCGCCCTGCTCGACCACGCTAATCACCATGGAGTGCGTGATACGCAGGCGCGGCTTGAGCGTTTCGGGCTGCGTCTCGATCAGACGCTCAAAGGTCTGCTTGTTCCAGGTGACAAAGCCCTCGGGGGCCTTTTTCTTTTTAATCTTACGGAGTTTTTTGGGGTCGTCGCCCGCTTTGGCCATAAGCTTGGCATTCTCGATCTCGTGCTCGGGTGCCTCGGCAATTACCATGCCCTCGGTATCAAAGCCAGAGCGACCGGCGCGACCGGCGATCTGATGGAACTCGCGGGCGCGCAGGCGACGCATCTTGTAGCCGTCGAACTTGGTGAGCGCGGTGAGCACCACGGTGTGGATGGGTACGTTGATGCCGACGCCGAGCGTATCGGTGCCGCAGATGACGGGCAGCAGGCCCTGCTGCGCCAAGCGCTCGACCAACAGGCGATAGCGCGGCAACATGCCAGCATGGTGCACGCCGACGCCGCAGCCGAGCAAGCGCTTGAGGATCTTGCCGAAGGCCGTCGAGAAGCTCGTGCCCTTGGCCGCCTCCTTGATGGCCTCGCGCTGCTCCTTGCTGGCAATGCCAAAGTTGGCGAGCGACTGTGCCGTCGCAAGGGCGGCATCCTGGCTAAAGTGCACGATATAGAGCGGGGCCTCGCCGCGGCGCATGGCGAGCTCGACCGTGCCCTCGAGGGAGGTCGTCACATAGTCGTAGCTCAGCGGAACAGGACGCGGGGCGTCGACAACCAAGTCGCAAGCAGCGCCGGTGTGCTCCTCGAGTGAGGTGGCGATGGCAGTGACATCGCCGAGCGTGGCGCTCATGAGCATGAATTGCGTGTGGGGCAGGGTGAGCAGCGGCACCTGCCAGGCCCAACCGCGGTCGGGGTCGGCAAAGTAGTGGAACTCGTCCATGGCCACGCAGCCCACGTCGGCATCTTCGCCCTCGCGCAGTGCGTCGTTGGCAAGGATCTCTGCCGTGCAGCAGATGACGGGCGCCTTGGTGTTGATATGCGTATCGCCGGTGATCATGCCTACGTTATCGCGGCCGAGCACCTGCACAAGGTCGAAAAACTTCTCGCTGACCAGAGCCTTGATGGGGGCCGTGTAGTAGCAGCGCTTGCCCTGCGCCATGCCCATAAAGAGCATGCCCAGCGCGACAAGCGACTTGCCCGATCCGGTCGGTGTCCCCAAAATGACATGGTCACCGGCGGCTAGATCCATGAGGGCCTCTTCCTGGTGGTCCCACAGCTCAATACCGCGATTGCTCGTCCATTCAAAGAAGCGTTCGAAGGCCTGGTCGGGCGTGAGCCATGGTTCGGGCTCGCTGCCGTCCTCGGGCTCCCACCAGGTGGGGGAGAGTGCACCGAGTGAGCCGAATTCGGCTTCGGTTCCCGTGCCGCCCGAGAATGAGCTGGCGGCGCCGGCGCCGGAGACGGTGCTGGCGGCGGTATCTGTCGTAGTCTGTGCCATGTGGTTGCTTTCTCTCGCGTTTGTCCGCCAACTATTATGGCGTAGCGGCGGCGCGGGGTGCCAGCGCGCGAGAAAATGCAGGAAATGGGCGCGCGGTGCTAGCGTTCCTGAGGCAGGCGCTTCTTGCCTTTGCGGGCACGGTTTCTAAAGTTCTCGACGGCCTCTTCCATGCCCAGAGGTACATAGGTGAGCTCATCGAGGTTATCGGGCAGGTAGCAGGCAAGGCTTTGCTCCTGCGCGCGACCCGTCGCGAGCTGATTGTCGCTGGGCTGTGCGCCGGGTGCGGCGCAAATGCCGTAGACGACGGCACCCATCTCGCGCGTGCGGCACTCGTACTCGGTCTCGGGATGCTCGGGATGGTCGCGGCGTACGTCGTCACTTACCCAAAGCGTATCGTAGCCGGCCGCGGCAAACTGCCCCAGGGCGTAGTCGCGCAATGGCTTGCTGTCGGTTCGCAGCGTGACGGTGGCGCCGGCTGCAAGGAGCGGACGGTAGAGCATCAAATGGTCGACATGGACGAGTCGTTTTTTGGCGTACTTGGCCTTGGGCTGCGGCGTGGGAAAGTTGATGGTGATGGCATCGAGCTCGCCTGCGGCAAACAGTTGCGGCAGCGATGCGGCGCCTCGGGGCAGGACGAGTGCGTTGGTCAGCTCCTGCTCGCAGATTTTCTGCGCGGCATAGGCGATGCAGATGGGCTCCTGGTCCATGCCGATAAAGAGCGTGTCGGGCTCGCGGTGGGCGCGCTCGACCAGATAGGTTCCTTTGCCACAGCCCAGATCCAGGTGAAGGCGCTCGAAGGGCTTGCTGTCAACTGGCGCGCAAGCCTCGCGCCAATCTCCGGCATAGGCCTCGGGGTTCGTCTCAATCGCATCGGCGTAGCGCTCCAGGCGCTCCTCGAGCACAAAGTTCTTAGGCGTGCGAACGTGGACGGCTCCCATGAGGCTCCTTGGTCATAAGTATGGAACGTATAGCTGCGCGTTCCGTCAATGGGTTGAAAAAGGGTGGGCATAGTTTGCCCGAAAGATGCGGCACGGCCCGGCGGCGAGTCGCCGATACCTACAGACGTTTGAGAATCACATAGCGGTTGAGCTTGCCGCTGCGACCGTCGGCA